>JABZIV010000049.1 GCA_015258095.1 Lachnospiraceae bacterium | reverse complement strand
ATCATAGAGCAGAATCGGGACGCAGTCCGCTGAGAAAACGGAAAGCACCACATCCTCTTCCTCCGTAATCATCCCGTCGACATCCTGATAATCTCTTTCCGAAAAGATGCCCTTCCCTCTGTCCTTCTTTCCGACCTGCAAAACATGGACACTATGACTTTGCTTTGATAAAACAAAATCTTCTGCGCTCACTCCCAAAGCTCCCGCAAGAAGGCGATAATTTTCAATCACCCTTTCCTTTTCGTCCCCTAAAGAAAAACCCAGATTCAGAGCGGAAAGATGCTGTTCGGAAACTCCGCCGAGCCTCGTGGAAAAACCGTGTCGGAGTCCTTCTATTCCTTCCAGAAGGGGAGACTCCACAAGGGGAATCTTTCGTCCCTCGACATGATATTCTTTTATCGGAAAAACTGTCTTCAACTTCACTCCTGTTCTTTTATGCGAAATACATTCCAATCGCTTCTATCTAGGACAATCCGAGAATTTTCGCCGTCTCTTCCGCAGTCTTACTTTGCATGACCGCCCCGTCTATCCCCGAGGCCTTTGCCGCTTCGATATTCTCCGGAAGATCATCAATAAAGAAGCAACTGGACGGTTCAAGCTGAAATGTCTCTAAAAAGCGGGTATAGATAATGTCTTGCGGTTTCAAACAACGGTGCTCTGCAGAATAAAAGATACCCGAAAAGCATTCCACAGCCGGAATAATTTCCTTATAAATCCGACTCAGGCGTAAAGAGGCGTTGGAAAGTAAATAGATCGCTTTTCCCGCTGCCTTTAAAGCACGGATATTCTCTGCCGCCCCGGGAATCTGTTTCATATTATAAAGGTGCCAATCCCGAAAAGATAGATGGGTAATTTCCCGTAATCTCTCCGACGGCAGTCTCTCCATCCATCGCCTTTCCGCTTCCTCCTCCGTAATCAGTCCGGCATCCAGCATCACCCACTCTCCGGAAAGAAAAACAACATTCTTCAGGATATAAATTTCTTCTTCTACCGAAGTATAATGTCGTATAACCAGCTCCGGGTCATAGCTTATCAGAACATTTCCCATATCGAACAAAATATTTTTATAAGAAACCATTACAATCCTCCGAATTTTTATACAAAAAAATCCCGAGCATCGCTCGGGATATGACGAATCCGGGAATCGAACCCGGGATTCAGCCGTGAGAGGGCTGCGTCTTAACCGCTTGACCAATTCGCCTTAAGTCGATGCGCAATCGACTTAGGAAGTCTATCATAGCACTGTATTTCCGTCAAGTAATTTTTCTAAATCTTCAAAAAACGTAGGATAGGAAATGGAAACGCATTCCGCATCCTCGATTTCCATCGGATCTGTCTTATCACAAAGAAGACCCAGAATCGAAAAACTCATCGCAATACGATGGTCCTTATAAGAAGAAACTTTCTTTCCGGTCAGGGGGAAAATGCCTCCTTTTCCCCGGATTCGCATGCCGTCTTCCGTTTCAAAAGCCGAAATTCCGAGCGACTGTAGATTCTCTACCACTGCACGAATCCGATTGGACTCCTTCACTTTCAGCTCCGCCGCATCTTTAATGACGGTCTCTCCCTCGGCAATCACGCCAAGAATCGCAAGGATGGGCAGTTCATCGATCAGCCTCGGAATAATTGCACCGCTGATTTCCGTCCCGTGCAAGTTCCCGAAGCGAAGAAAGAGATCTCCCGTCTCCTCTCCGCCCGTGACCCTTCGATTCCGAATCTCATATTCCGCACCCATACGGGATAAAACCTCTAAAATGCCCGTTCTGGATGGATTTAAACCGACATTCTGTAGGAGCAGTTCCGACCCCGGAAGGAAAAAAACCGCCGCCATGAAGTAAGCTGCGGAAGAGATATCTCCCGGTACGGTAAATACGCCGGAAAAGGGACGCAGAGTGGCTCCTCCCTTGATTCGTATCCTCGCCTTTCCCCCTGCTTCGATTGTCGTCCGAATATCCGCTCCCATAACGGAAAGCATCCTCTCCGTATGATCTCGGGAAAGAGAAGGTTCCGTATAGACCGTTTCCCCTTCTGTGGAAAGGGCTGCCAGAAGAACCGCCGACTTTACCTGTGCAGAGGCAATCGGACTCTCGTAAGAACAGGCATGCAGCTTGGCAGGATAAATATATAGCGGTGCCGTCTGCCGCTCTCCTTCCGTATGAATCTCCGCCCCCATTTCCAGCAAGGGCTTCCTCACCCGCTCCATGGGACGCCGACAAAGACTCTCGTCCCCCGTCAAAACGGAGGGAAAAGGCTGCCCGGAAAGAATCCCCGTCATGAGACGCATCGTCGTGCCGGAATTTCCGCAATCCAGCGCTCCCTTCGCTTCCTGAAGTCCTCGAAGTCCTTTTCCGAAAACCCGTAACCGCTCTCCCTCTCTTTCTATAGAAACACCGAGAGACTGAAAAACGGCCATGGTCGATAGACAATCTGCGGAGGGAAGAAAGCCTTCAATGACGGTGGAGCCTTCTGCAAGTGCGGAAAACATAATGGCTCTATGAGAAATACTCTTATCTCCGGGAACGCGCAGCACGCCTTTTAAAACTTTTCCCGCACCATACAGTTCTACCTTCATTTTCCACCTTCATTTCTCATCGCACTTTCATGCGGAAAGCGCTAATCCAAATATCCTTTCATCTCCAGGTAGCTCCGCATAAGCACTTCCATCTCGCTGTAATCAATACGAGAAGCATTGATCATCAAATCATAGTTATCCACCTTCATCCAGTCTTCTCCGGTGTAATACTTATGATACTCTCTTCGTTCCCGATCGATTTTCTTAATCCGTCTCTTCGCCTCTTCTTCATCCACCTTGCAATAATCCATGGTTCTTTCGATTCGTTTCTCCATATCGGCATAGACAAAGAAATCAATATGTGCCTTTCCGGCTTCCCTTAAAATCACATTGGCGCAGCGCCCGGCAATAATACAGCTCTCCTGCTCCGCAAGTTCCACCACAACCTGGCTTTGAAAACGGAAGAGATTCTCCGGACTCACGATATCTTCTTCAAGACTCGGCTTACCCAGTCTCGGTTTCAGGGAATCAACAATCTTATACAGAATATTACTTCCCGCCTTTTCATCCGCCAAACGAAAATACTGCTCTCCTATCGCGGTTTTCTCCGATGTAATGCGTAAAATTTCTTCATCATAAAAAGGAATCCCGAGAGATGCCGCAAGACTCTTTCCTACTGTTCTTCCGCCCGAACCATACTGCCGTCCTATGGTAATGACCACTTTTTTTGTAAGCATATTTGCCTCCTAATCTCTTCGCCTGCTTCTTATTATAAGATGACTCCACGGTGGAAGGAAAGCGGATTTTGAAAATGCTTCTCCACGCTAGGACAGCAGTATCCGGTCGTTGTCCAAAACTTTCCCCGCCTTTTCGGAAAAGAGTTGCAAAAGATCTTCTACCGTAAGATGCTCCCTCTCCGCTCCGGAAAGATCCAGCACAATCTTTCCGCTATCCATCATCAGGGTTCTGTTGCCCAGTTCCAAGGCCTGATGCATATTGTGGGTAATCATAAGGCAGGTAATCTGTCTCTCTCGCACAATACTCTTTGTAAGCGAAAGAACCTTCTCCGCCGTTCCCGGGTCAAGTGCCGCAGTATGCTCATCGAGAAGGAGAATCTTCGGTGTAACCATCGTTGCCATAAGAAGGGTCAGGGCCTGTCTTTGTCCGCCGGAAAGTAAACCGACCGGGTGAGAAAGACGGTCTTCCAATCCCATGCCAAGAAGACTTAACTGCTCTCTAAAATACGCTTTTTCCTTCTTTCCCACCCTGGAAAACAGAGACAGTCCGCTCGCCCGAATATAGGACACGGACAGATTCTCTTCAATGCTCATGTGAGGCGCCGTCCCCATCAACGGATCCTGAAAAAGACGTCCGATAAAAGCACTCCGTTTATGCTCCTGTAGAAAGGTAATATCCTGCCCATCCAGGACGACACTCCCCCGGTCTAAAAGGAAGGATCCGGAAATGGCATTGAATAAGGTAGACTTCCCTGCTCCATTACTCCCCACAATTGTTGCAAAATCTCCCTTTTCCAGGTGAAGGGAAACGTTTTGCAGAGCTTTTTTCTCATGAACGGTATGCGGATTAAAGGTCTTCTCAAGATTCTTTAAATCAAGCATCCTTCCCCCTTTCTCGGATTGCATTTCGTCTTAGCTTCGCGTAATGCAAGAGTTCCTGTATTCTCGTCGAAGAAATTGCAATAGCCACAATCAGCGCACTGACCAGCTTGAAAGCCTCCGTCGGTATGCGAAGACGAAGCGCCAGCGCAATCACAATGCGGTAGAGTATCGCTCCGAGAATCACACCGAAGATGCGGAGAAGCAGCTTTCTTTTTCCGAACAAGCTCTCCCCGATAACCAGGGAAGCCAGGGCAACCGTCACCATCCCATTTCCCAGATTGATGTCGGATGCCTTATTATACTGGGCAATCAAAGAACCGGATAAGGCGGTAAGCGCATTCGACAGGCATAGTCCCACAGTAATCGTAAAGGCGGGATTAATGGAAGAAGCACGCACCATTGCCGGACTATCTCCGGTTGCACGGATAGAAAGTCCGAGGCCGGTTCCGAAAAACCAGCGAAGAAGAAAGGCAACAAAAAGCACAATCAGAAGAAGCAGAAGAACCGTTCCCCACTCACTAAGCACGGGATGCAGTCCGGAAAACAAAGTAAAAACCGTATCCGTACCAAAAATAGACAGGTTGGAGGAAAATCCCATGACAGCCAGATTGATGGTATACAACCCTGTATTGACAATAATTCCGGACAAAATACTTTCTATTCCCAGAGTGGTCTGCAAAAAAGCAGTGCAGAACCCGGATAGAGAACCCGAAAGCATTGCCATAAAAATCCCGAGAATAGGGTGTCCCGCAATCGTAAAGACTGCGGAAACCGCTGTTCCCAGAGTGAAAGAACCGTCCGTGGACAGGTCTGCAATATTTAAAATACTATAGGATATAAAGAGGGCTATCGCTACCAGCGCATAGATCAGCCCGATTTCAAGCGCTGTCTGAATGATGCCGACTGTAAAAAACTCTGCCATATCTTTCCCTGCTACTTACTTTGAAAATTCCTGTTGGGTTTTAATTTCTTCCACCTTCGTGCAATAGGGCTTGAACTTCTCCTTCAGCTCCTCCATGGAAAGTCCGAGCTTTTCTGCGGTATCCGTATTGACTGTCGCGATACCGTTGTCAAAGGTCTTCACCGCAAGGCTCTTCGGCTCTTTCCCTTCTCTCAGTACTTCATCCACCATATCCGCCGTGGCTTTACCGAGTTGCACATAATCTACACCATACCCTGCAAAAGCGCCGTTTAAGGCAAAGGAATCCGCACCGCCAAAATGGGGAATCTTTGCTTTCTGAAGCTTCTCATAAAAGCTCAGTTCCGCTTTCTGTATCGTATTGTCCGTCGGCGTAAAGATGGCATCGACTTTTTCTGCAATCAGCGCATCCACCGCCTGATTCACTTCATCCGTTGTCGTTCCCGTCTTCTCTACCACTTCAACGCCCTTTCCTTCCAGGAATTTCTTTGCATCTTCAATCGGCGCCTTTGAAGAATCCTCACTCTTGGAATACAAAAGCCCAATCTTCTTCGCATTCGGATTCTCTGCGAAAATCAGATTCATGATGGCATCCGTATTTAAAGCATCGGAAGTCCCGGTAAGGTTTCCTCCCGGTTCTTCCATGGACTGCACAATCTTTGCGGAAACCGGGTCGGACACGGCGGAGAAAACAACCGGGATATCCTTTCCCTCCACAGCGGACTGTACAACCTGTACGGCAGGGGTCGCAATCGGTACGATGACATCCACCTTATCCGCGATAAGCTGCGCTGTCATCTGATTCAAAACAGAAGCATCTCCCTGTCCGTTCAATCTGTATTCTTTATATTCATACTTCGTTCCGTCCTTGGAGAGGCTGTCAAACTCCGTACAAAGGCTGTCTTCAATCTGGTTTAAGGAAGGATGGTCCATGAATTTCAGAATTCCCACCTTATAGGTCTTTCCGGCGGTCTCCTCCGCCTTCTCACCGCTATCCTTTTTATCTTCTCCCTGAGCTGTTGTCTCCTTTACGGCAGTGCTTTCTCCCTTACTTTCCGTCTGTCCTCCTTTTTTCGCACAGGCGAAAAGAGAAAGTGCAGTAGCCGCTAAACAAACTGTTGCCAAAATTCTTTTTTTCATCTTACCCTCCTTTTCGTTTGCAAGGCTTTACTCTAACATAGAACCGCACCCCTGTAAACGAACTTAGTCTCTGTTTTCTATCCGCTTCCATACGGAATTCCTATAGCTTCCATAACCTTTCCTCCATACGGAAAACATAAAAATACGAAATCTTATGAAACTTTTATTCTTTTTTTAGAATACCTTTCTTGTTGCTCTCCTCTATCTATGCTAGAGTAGCAAACGTTTAGTTCCCGTTTCTGTTTCCATTCCCGGCATAGGAAATCCTTTTCCTTGCCTTTTTCTTGTTTTGGGAGAGAAACGGAGAACGGAGTTTTAAAAGTTAGGGAGTATAGAATGGGTGTAGACATGACGGAAACGTACAGACTGGGAATCGACATTGGTTCAACTACGGTAAAAGTGGCTATTCTGGATTCGGAAAATCATCTTCTATTTTCAGACTACCGGAGACATTTTGCCAATATTCAGGAAACTCTGGCAGACCTTCTGGAAGAAGCAAAAGAAGCACACGGGGATCTTTCCCTTCGCATGGTGGTAACCGGCTCCGGCGGACTGACTCTGGCAAAGCACATGGGACAACCCTTCTGCCAGGAAGTCGTTGCCGTAGCCACGGCTTTAAAAGAGAACTATCCTAAGACGGATGTCGCTATTGAACTCGGCGGTGAGGACGCAAAGATTATCTATTTCAAAGGCGGAATCGATCAGCGAATGAACGGGATCTGCGCAGGAGGAACCGGCTCCTTTATTGACCAGATGGCTTCCCTCCTGCACACCGATGCGGCAGGATTAAACGAACTGGCTAAGAACTATCAGATGATCTATCCCATTGCCGCACGCTGCGGTGTTTTTGCCAAAACGGATATTCAACCGCTCATCAACGAAGGTGCAGCGAGAGAAGACCTCGCGGCTTCCATTTTTCAGGCGGTTTGTAACCAGACTATCTCCGGTCTTGCACAGGGAAAGCCGATTCGCGGACACGTCGCCTTTCTCGGCGGCCCTCTTCACTTTATGCCGGAACTCAGAAACAGCTTTATCCGCACCCTGCATCTGACAGAGGAGGAAATCATCAATCCGGAGAATTCCCACCTATACGCCGCAATCGGCTCCGCTTTGAACGCAGAAGAGAAAAATGCGGCGGCAAAGCTCTCCGACCTGATTCCCCGCCTTCGTGCCGGCATTAAAATGGACAGTGAAATCAAAAGAATGCATGCCCTCTTCTCTTCCGAGGAAGAGTATGATGCGTTTATTCATCGACACGAGAAAGCGAAAGTAAAAAGAAGAGATTTAAGCACTTACCACGGAAAATGTTTCTTCGGTATTGATGCCGGATCAACCACAACGAAGCTCGCCTTAATCTCCGAAGAGGGAGAGCTCCTTTATACATTCTATTCGGGAAATGAAGGATCCCCCATTAAAACAGCCATTAAAGCGGTGAAAGAGATCAAAGAACAGCTTCCCCCCGATGCGGAAATTGCTTACTCCTGCTCTACCGGATACGGTGAGGCACTCTTGAAGTCCGCCTTTCAGCTGGATGAAGGAGAAGTGGAAACCATTGCGCACTACTACGCTGCCTCCTTCTTCGAGCCGGACGTGGACTGTATTCTGGACATCGGCGGGCAGGATATGAAGTGTATTCATATCAAAGACGGTACCGTGGATAATGTGCAATTAAACGAAGCCTGTTCTTCGGGCTGCGGATCCTTCCTGGAGACTTTCGCGAAGTCTCTAGATTACAGTGTGGAGGATTTTGCGAAAGAAGCGCTTTTCGCCGAAAATCCGACGGATCTCGGTTCCCGTTGTACCGTTTTCATGAACTCGAACGTAAAGCAGGCACAGAAAGAAGGGGCAACCGTTGCCGATATCTCTGCAGGACTGGCTTACTCTGTCATTAAGAACGCCTTGTATAAGGTTATTAAAGTGACGAATCCGAAAGATCTCGGAAAGCACATCGTTGTACAGGGCGGAACCTTCTACAATAATGCGGTGCTCCGTTCCCTTGAAGAAACACTGGGGCAGAACGTGGTGCGTCCGGATATTGCCGGAATCATGGGCGCCTTCGGCGCGGCACTGATTGCCAGAGAGCGATACTACATTGAAACGGAAAAACTGGAAAATGAAATTCTCGCCGGGGAGGAAGAGCGAGAGGTTCTCTCTGCTTCCGGCTACAAAAAGACTGCCATGCTGCCTTTGGAGGAGATTGCTCATTTATCTTTTGAGAGCAAGATGAGCCGCTGCGGACTCTGCGGAAACAAATGTGTGCTTACGATTAATGACTTCGGATCCGGCAGAAGGTTCATCTCCGGAAACCGTTGTGAGCGTGGCGCAGGACTTCCGAAGGCAAAGTCGGAGATTCCGAACCTCTATAAGTACAAGGTACAGCGCGTCTTCGGCTATGAACCCCTGTCCCCTGAGAAAGCAAAGCGAGGAGAAGTCGGCATTCCGCGCGTCCTGAATATGTACGAGAATTTCCCCTTCTGGGCTGTTTTCTTCAAAGAACTCGGATTTCGTACCGTGCTCTCTCCTTCTTCCAATAAGAAAATCTACGAGATGGGCATTGAATCCATTCCCTCGGAGTCCGAGTGCTATCCTGCGAAGCTGGTCCACGGCCACATCGAATGGTTAATCAAGAAGGGACAAAACTTCATCTTCTATCCTTGTATTCCGTATGAGAGAAATGAAACGGAAAGTGCCGGCAATCACTATAATTGTCCTATGGTGACGTCCTATGCGGAAAATATCAAGAACAACGTGGAAAATCTGGAAGAGAAAAGCATTTTCTTTATGAAACCCTTCCTGGCTTTCACAAACGAAAAAGTACTGACAGACCAGCTCACGAAAGTATTTGTTCATCCGAAACAGATTAAAGATTCCGTAAAACCTGCCGGAGAATGGACCGTAGAAAAGATCGGGGAAAAGTTTAAGGAGTGGAATTTTACGGAAAAAGAAGTTCGCCAGGCTGCCCATCTCGCCTGGGAAGAGCTTCTACAGTCCCGAAAGGATATTGAGAAAAAAGGAGAAGAGACGCTTCTATGGATGGAAAAGACGGGGCACAGGGGCATCGTTCTTGCCGGACGTCCTTACCACTGTGATCCGGAAATACACCACGGTATCCCCGAGCTGATTACTTCTTACAACTTTGCCGTACTGACAGAGGACTCCGTTTCTCATCTTGCAGAGGTGGAGCGCCCGATCATCGTAACGGACCAGTGGATGTATCACTCCCGTCTCTATCGTGCAGCCGCTTTTACAAAAACGCAGGAGAATCTGGATTTTATTCAGTTAAACTCCTTCGGTTGCGGACTGGATGCCGTAACGGTCGATCAGGCAAAGGACATCTTGAACGGCTCCGATAAAATTTATACGGTTTTAAAAATCGATGAAGTCAACAACCTCGGTGCCGCAAGAATCCGCATTCGTTCTCTTCTTGCCGCAATCCGCGTTCGTGCAGAAAAGAAGTACAGGAGAACGATGCGCTCCGAAAAGTACGAAAGAAAACTTTTCACCGTGGATATGAAGAAGGAAGGCTACACGATTCTTTGCCCGCAGATGTCCCCCATTCACTTTGAACTTATTGAACCGGCGATTCGTTCCGAGGGGTATAACCTGGTCGTTCTGAACAATGACAACCGTTCCGCTATTGATACCGGCTTACAGTATGTGAACAACGACTCCTGCTACCCCTCTATCATCGTAGTGGGACAGATTATGGAGGCGCTTCTCTCCGGAAAATATGACCTTCATAAAACTGCCGTCATCATGTCACAGACCGGCGGCGGTTGCCGTGCCTCGAACTACATCGGCTTCATTCGTCGGGCACTGGAGAAAGCGGATATGGGACAGATTCCGGTAATTTCTCTAAATGCCAATGGAATGGAATCCACGCCGGGATTTAAACTGACGATTCCTCTTTTAACCAGGGCACTGCAAGGAGTGGTTTACGGAGACCTCTTTATGCGCCTCCTTTATGCAACGCGCCCCTACGAATTACAGGAGGGTGCCGCGGAAGCCGTTCATCAGAAATGGAAAAAAATCTGCATCGAAAGCCTCTCCAAAAAGAGCATTCCTATCCTGGAATTCAATAAGAATATTAAGGGAATCGTACGGGACTTCGATGCTCTCCCCCTTTCTTCCGAAGAGAAAGCAAAGGTCGGGATTGTCGGAGAAATTCTGGTCAAGTTTTCTCCTCTTGCGAACAACCATATCGTGGATCTTTTAGAGAAAGAGGGTGCCGAAGCCGTTATGCCGGATCTCATGGACTTCCTGCTTTACTGCTTCTATAACCAGAACTTTAAATATCAAAATCTGGGTGCTTCCTGGAAAGGAAAAACACTCTGCAATATCGCCATTTCCCTTCTGGAATCCTTCCGTAAGACCGCGAAGACAGAATTAACAAAGTCCAAGCACTTCACCGCACCGGGAGAGATCCAGGACTTGGCAAAAATGGCACGGGAATATGTCTCCTTGGGAAATCAGACCGGAGAAGGTTGGTTCTTAACCGGAGAAATGCTTGAACTTTTAGCGGAAGGCGTAGATAATATCGTTTGTACACAACCATTTGGTTGCCTGCCGAATCATATCGTAGGGAAAGGCGTGATTAAAGAGTTGAAGCGGCACAATCCCGGTGCAAATATCATTGCCGTTGACTACGATGCCGGTGCCTCGGAAGTAAACCAATTGAACCGAATCAAGTTGATGCTGACCGTCGCCCAAAATAAAATACGGGACAAGGCCTAAGGAGAAAATGATGGATATTGCAAAAATGATTGACCACACGATGTTGAAAGCGGACGCCACGAAGGATACCATCCTCCGTTACTGTGAAGAAGCGAAAGACAACGGCTTCGCATCAGTCTGTGTAAACAGTTCCTACGTCGCCCTTGTTGCAAAGGCGCTGCAAGGCTCCGGCGTGCATACCTGCACCGTTGTAGGCTTTCCTCTGGGCGCAATGTCCACCAAGACAAAGGCCTTTGAGGCAAAACAGGCTGTAGAGGACGGGGCTTGCGAAGTGGACATGGTTCTCCACATCGGCGCCTTAAAAGATAAAGATTATCTCTATGTGAAAG
>JABZIV010000048.1 GCA_015258095.1 Lachnospiraceae bacterium | reverse complement strand
TCCTTAACGTGTGTGGAGACGTCGGCACTTAACAAGCACGAGTAAGGCGAGTGCGCGTTTAGTACCGACGCCTACACCCAAGCGAGAGCGGCGTTAAGGAAGGGGTGTCGGCGATGGTTTCGCGAATATGCTAGATATGGTGGAGCCATCCGTACGGTCTTCCTTAACGTGTGTGGAGACGTCGGCACTTAACAAGCACGAGTAAGGCGAGTGCGCGTTTAGTACCGCTACGTCGGAACCCAAGCGAGAGCGTCGCTAAGGAAGACCGTACGGATGGCTCCTCCTTCCTATATATATCGCGAAACCCTCGCCACAATCCGCCCTTTCTTTGTGCTCTTCTCTATTCCCATGTAGCGAAACTTCCCAAGACCCCGCACGGAGACCTTCTCCCCGCACTTGATTCCGCTGCTCCCCTTCACCGGAATACCGTCTCGATAGACAAGTTCTCTTTGAAAATACTCCTGCGCCTTCGCTCTCGATAAGTGAAAAACCGCAGAGACCAAAGCATCCAAACGTTCAGATGGGAGAAAGACCTGCTCCTCCACTTCTCTCGACTCGACTGCTTCCGCCACAGAAACTTCTCGAAGTTCTACCGCTGTATGGCGAATCGTCCTCAGGTTCTCCATAACATAAGCCTTCATTTTCCGTAGTAGATACAGATATACCGTCTTTCCGCGAAAGAGGATATCCCCTACCTGTTCCCTCGTAATGCCGAGATGCATCACCGCGCCAAGGACATCTCTATGGCTGAGTTCCTCCGCGAATTTCTCCTGCTTCCCCCGTATTTCCAGAAGGACTACAGGACCATCCTCGCCGGCAGCATAAGTTCTACAATCCTCCTCTGTGAAAAGAGACGAAAAAAAGAGCAGAACCTGTCGTTCTCCATTTTCCGGAAAAGGGAAAACAAAAGCCTGTACAGCTCTGTTCCTTTTCCGAAAGGCAGCCTGCTCTTCCTCTGATAAAAAACCGCTTACTGTGATATATCCCCGCTCCTCCGCTACACGCTGTAAATCTTCGAGATGAGAGCAGAGATTTTCCTTCTCTTTCAATTGCTCTATTCTTTTCCTTCCTCGAGGAACTCCATTTCCCCCTGCATCCAGACCGTCCCCTTAAACCGGCGTCCAATCGCCGGAACGCCAAGAAGATCCTTCTCATTCATACACACACGAAAAATGGCATCATTACACCGCAGCTTTAAATCCAGAACATTCTCATGCGTATAGACATTGCTCTTCATACGGAGGGATACAATCTCTCCCAGGATGGCATATTGATCACACTCTATTCCGGTGGGCATAAAACTGCTTTCCACCAAACTGTAGAGATCCTCTTCTTCAATCCGGCGATTTACTTCCGCCATCAGGTTCATGTCCGTTTCCGTCAGCGTTTCAATCGCATCCTCATCTCCCGCCTTCGCGGCATCGAAAAGGCGCTTCTGTTCTCGTTTCTTCTGTTGAAACGATTCTTCATCTTCCGTCTTCTTCTCGATGGGGAGAAGAATCTTCCCCTCCACCGCCATTGCCGTAAGAAAGGCCTGTTTCGGTTTTAAGCGGATGCCCATGCGCTTTAGCTCACGTGCTTCCAAAGAATTACAAAGGTAGAAAATTAAGGTGATTCCCGAAGTGAAATCCTCTATTACACCGGCATAGGTTTCCCTCTCCGTATGTCTCTCCACACCGGCTTCCTCTGTATGCATCGCTTCATAGGACTGCATATACGGAAAATAATAATCCCGAACAAACGCCGCTCCCGGGTCTCTATGCCCCACCACGGTAATTCCCATAGAAGACGCCACCGGGAGACGATACTCTTCTATCGCTCTCCCGGAGCTGTCTGAAATAAACGCTGTTCGATACTTTTCGTGAATCGCTCTATCTAAATAAAACTCCGCTTCCCGATCATTTTGTAATGCGGAAAATCCAATGGACCGCAGAAACTTATGCATTATCTCTCCTTTGTTTTCGGCACAAAGTACCGGATAGTATCCCTGCATATTACGATAGTTTCTGCGGTAATGCAAGTACTGATTATACGAGTCCCTGTGCAAGCATGGCTTCTGCGACTTTCTCAAAGCCGGCTACGTTTGCCCCAACGACAAAATTTCCTTTATATCCGTAGCGCTCTGCCGCACCGGATACATTCTTAAAGATGTTCTGCATGATTCCCTTTAACTTTGCATCCACTTCTTCAAAAGTCCAGGACAGTCTCTGGGAATTCTGACTCATTTCCAATGCGGACACGGCAACGCCGCCTGCATTTGCCGCTTTGCCCGGCATATAAAGAATCTTCTCTTTCAGGAATGTATCTACAGCCTGCTCATCGGAAGGCATATTTGCCCCCTCTGCCACCAGGAAACAAGCATTCTGAATCAAAGTCTTTGCATCCTCTCCGTTCAACTCATTCTGTGTTGCACAGGGAAGTGCCACATCACACTTTACTCCCCAAGGCTTCTCTCCCTTATGGAAAGTTGCACCGGATACCCGGTCTGCATATTCGGAAATTCTGCCGCGCTTAACCTGCTTGATTTCAAAAAGTACATCCAGTTTAATGCCCTCCGGATCATACACATATCCGCTGGAATCGGAACAGGTCACCACCTTTGCTCCGAGGCTTTCCGCCTTCTGTATTGCATACTGTGCTACATTTCCGGAACCGGAAACAACAACCGTCTGTCCCTTTAAGTCCTTGCCGACCGACTTCAGCATCTCCTCCACGATATAAACGAGGCCATATCCGGTTGCTTCCGGTCTTGCAAGAGAACCGCCGAAGCTCTTTCCCTTTCCGGTAAGAACCCCTTCGTAAAGATTGGTCAATCTCTTATACTGACCATACATATAGGCTACTTCTCTACCGCCCACACCGATATCTCCGGCAGGAACGTCTTCATTTGCTCCGATATACTTAAAGAGCTCTGTCATAAAACTCTGGCAGAAACGCATGACTTCCGCATCCGACTTTCCCTTCGGATCAAAGTCGGCACCGCCTTTACCGCCGCCAATCGGAAGCCCGGTCAGAGAGTTTTTCAGAATCTGCTCCATCCCGAGGAATTTCAAGATAGACTGGTTAACTGTCGGATGAAAACGAAGTCCTCCCTTGTACGGTCCTATAGCGGAATTGAACTGTACACGATAGCCGATATTGACATGGTTCTTTCCCTGATCATCCGTCCATGGTACACGGAAACTGACGATTCTTTCCGGTTCTACGAAACGCTCAAGAAGGGCATTCTTACGATAAATTTCTTCGTTCTTCTCCACAATCGGAGAAAGGGACTCCAAGATTCTCTTTGCAGCCTCCAAAAACTCCGGCTCAGCCGGATGCTTCTTACTCAATTCCTGATATACTTCATTTACATAAGACATAGACTTGCCTCCGTTTCCTTTCTGAAAGAACTTCATTCATGAATACCGATAGACTATAGCACTAAAGCATTTCTCCTCACAATAGAAAATAGCTCCTATTCTGAAAAAGAATAGAAAAACGGCAGAGCTCTTTTCCGCTCTACCGTTTCTTTATTTTTTCTCTTACTTTCTCGCCTATGGATGTTAATAAAAAGGACGAACTGTCTCTTTCAATTTTTCCTGTTTTAATCCATATTGTAATCCAGGTCTTTTAAATCTCTCTTTCCCGTGAGGTCTTCCTCTAAGAAGTCAAACTTCCCCATTCCCTTCATTCCGGCAACAAGAGATGTCGGGAAGGAAACGATGGCCTGGTTGATGACACGGATATTGCTGTTCACTATACGCTTCGACGCCGCAAGATCTTCATTTTCCGAAGCAATCTCTTTCTGTAGATTCAGGAACTGCTGCGAAGAAAGAAGATCCGGATAATTCTCGGCTACGGCACGAATCTGCGACAACACATCATTCTGATTCGCGATTACGCGGTTTGTGTCCTGTACGGTTCCTCCGGTACGCATCGTTACCAGCTCCGTAAATACTTTCTCCTCATGCTTCGCATAGGCCTTTGCCACTTTCAGCATCTCGGAAATCGTGTCATACCGCTTCACCAAAGTGATATCAACGGTCTTTTTCGACTCCTCTATCGTCACAACGTAACGATTCAACATATTACTCTGCCCGATAAACCAGAACAGAAAAAGTAACGCTACAACAATCAGTAAAATAAACGGCATATTTCTCCTCCTTATGCAAATACTTCTGTAAAGCTATCTATAAAATCGAGTTCTTCTCGCAATTTCTTGTACTCCTCTACTACGGAAAGTTTATCTACATCTTCCACGGATTTCGGTGTCGGAAAAAGAAAGCTTCCTGTATAACGGGAGATATACATCCAATCGTTCTGAATATAAATGGCAGTCGCGCTGTCCGAAATGTGTCCGTCAAACCAGCGGAGCACTGTCGGATTCAGAAAGCGCCTTGCAGTGAGCTCATCTGTACAGTAAATGTTGTAATGCTCGTTGTGCTCGATATCTTCCGTATCGATTTTCACTTCATTTCTAAGCTTACTCGGATAATTCTGCACTTCCCGCTTTAAAATGCCCGTCTTCTTCGTCGGAACAATACGAATATGCCCGTTAAAGGCGATGGGAAAGCGTAAGCGAAAAACCTGTCCATAGAAATCCGTCACTTCTTTCCGCTCCTTGCGCCCTTTACTGTCCGTATGCTCGACGACATGGTAGGCGTACAGATTCATCACGGAAAGGTCTTTCTCATCATGAAGAGAGAGTTCCGTACTTCCCCGATAATTCTCCGAACTCGGCGTAACAGTCTTTACTGCATCAATAGAAAAATCATGCTTGACACTCATCGTTCCATTGGGATAAATCTGCCTGAGAATCGGGGTTAAGAATTGCTCCAGATAAAGGAGCTCATTGCTTTCTTTCTTTCCGTCAAAGAGCTCTTTTCTTTGCTTATAAGCGGGATACAGGTAGAAAAAAAGAAATACCGCCGCAAACAAAAGCCCTACGAATTTAAAGAAAAAGAAGAAACACATAGATGCTACACCGCTTATGAGCAACTTTGTTTTCCAGCGCAGGTTCATCTTCATCTTTTCCCGAAGCAGCTGCAATTTCTGCTGATACTCCGGAGAGCTTTCCATCTCTTGGATTCGCGCGAGTTCTTCTTCTCTCTTATCTGTTACTGCTTCTGCCATTCCCCCTCCTGTTTCTCTCTAGCGCTTTAAAATAACTTAAAGCAAGAAATTATCTTATTTTATTCTTATAACAGGTGCTTTTTAAGATTAATAAAACATTGTTTTTCTGTCAAGCGCTTTCTGTTCCGGAGCGTAATAAAGAATACAGCATGTCCGCCTATCCCAGGAAGAGCTGTGCAATCCAGTTATTTTCCTTCAGAAGGTACGGAATGCTTCCCTCTCTGGAGAACCCATCCAGCACCCATAGACTAAACTTCGTCTCCGGGAGTAAACTGAAGAGAATCAAAATAAGCCAAACAAAGAAAACCCATTCGACTGCGCCAAGTCCCATGCCCAGCATACGATTTCCAAAATTCAGAATAGGAAGACGAAAAAGATATTCCAGTATCTGATGGACCACCTTCAGAAGAAGACGAAAAAGAAAATACAGCAAAATAAAGAAAAGAATCCCATTGAGAAAAGTGAGAATCTGCTGTGCGAGGTAATCCTGCCACTTTCCCATCGTCTCATACAAACCCGCATAAAGAGGGGCATTTACCGGCGCGGCCTTCTCCGGAAGAAAATCATGAATTCCCTTCGGGATGAGAACCATACTATTCTTTACCGGAAGAACCATAGACCAGATTTTTGTGAAAATCCCGCGAAGAAAGCCATTTTCCGCTACTGCACGAAGGGCAAAGGGATAGAGCAGCTTCGCGAGTATCAGGGACAGAAAGAGAGAGAAAAGAGAGAAAATCTTCTTTACTGCTCCCTTTCTATACCCTGTCCCTGCAAAAAGTATAAAGGAAAGGAGTAGGACTACCCCTACTCCAATTTCACTCATTCCTATTACACCGCTTTCTACTACCTGATGTCCCATCGCTTACCCCATAAAGTGTTCTTCCCGTAAAATAAGCTTATCGTCTTTATCATACTTCGGTCTAAAGAGAGAACCGATCTTCTTTCCGAGACTCGGCTTTTCAGCAAGGTCCGCCGTTTCCTCAATGAGGTCTCTGGCACTCTCTTTATTCAAAACAATGCCGTCTTCCTCCATAAGCTGAATCCGCTCATACAATGCCGTAACGCCCTTCTCGGTGATACTGCAATCAATACTCTTCGCATACTCCATGCAATACCGTGCAAAGTCCTCGATATCCATAGAAGCGATGTCTTTCCTGTCGTGTGCTTTTTCTCCCTTTTTCTCTACCGGGGAAGGCAGCTCTTCCTGAGAAGGGCGCTTCTCTTCCTCTTGAACCCGTTCTTTTTCCGCTTCTTCTTCTAAAACCTCTTTATAAGGTCTTGCAGGTCTTTCGAAGATGGATGGCTTATGCGGAACATATTCCTGCTCTTCTTCCTCATCCTCATCTAAGAAAGAATCCTCTTTCACGGGTTCCTTCTCCGCGTCTTTTCTCTCCGCTTCGTCCTTACTTGCGATATCCTTGAAGCTTCCTTCGACGACCTCCCCCTGCTCCGGCTCTTCCGCCGGACTGTCTAAGTCTACCTCTTCCAGGGAATCCTCTTCTTCCTCCTGATTCGATACAATATCGAAATACTCCAGGAACTTCGGTCTGTCTTCCGCCAGGCGGTCAAAATGATCCACTTCATCAATCAATATGATAGAGGAAGCGTCTTTCGGATGCAGGATGTGCTCTTCAATCTCATCCAGAACGGAATATTTCAACTTTCCGGCGTGCTCAATAATCAGATCCCGTTCTTTTAATTTCTCCCGGAATCCTTTAAAGCCTTTTTCGTTTAACTTATCTGCCTCTATCTTCGCAACCTTGAAGTCAAGACTGTATTCTTTATGAAAATACTTAATCTCTTCGACTGCAATGGAGAAAGCCTCTTCTATCGTCTCCGCTTCGATAATCATGTGGTATGTCGGAAAACTTTCTTTTTCCGTTTCCAAAACGTCTTTCTCCGGAGCGGACTCCTCTACTTCCTCTCTCTTCTCTTCTGTTACTTTATCTCCGCTCTCTTCCGGACCGGGCTCCTCTTGTTCCTTTTTTGGGGTCTCTATCTCCTCCTGTTCACCTGTTGTCTCTTCCCTCTGCTCTTCCTCTTTGGAATCCTGCCTCGAGAGATCTTCCTTTGGCTCCTCGTAGACCGTCTCCTCCCGCTCCGGAAGCTCCGGATCATCCAAATAGTCGGTCTGCTCCTCCGGAACAGCTCTTCCGGCGGGCTTCTCCTCTTCTTTCTCTTCTGCGGTATGCTCTTCTTTTACAGGACGATAATACAGCTTCAAATCCATCGCCTTATCGACATACTGCCCCATTCCGAAAAGCAGAATCATCTTATCACAAGTCCGCACACAGTCGTCTTCCCGCCCTGCTTCTCCATAGAGTACCGCAAGCTCATATAACCACTTCTCATCCAACTCTGTCGAGGTGAACATCTCCAGCGGTCCTATCAGTTGGGAAGCTTTCGCCCCCTTTGCCTTTAAGATACTGTATTGTAAAAGGTATTTTCTGGGGTCATCCGGGCTGACATCTAAGAACTCTTTATAAAATTCTGTCGCATCCTCTATAGAGCCGGAACGTAAAGAGAGTTCAGAAAGCTTATATAAGAATCGCTTTCCGACCGGTGCTCTTTCAAATGCTAAAAGAAGAATATCCTTTGCTTCTTCATACTCTCCGTTTTTCTCGTAGATTTCCGCAATGGAGGAAAGTAAATTGGCATTTCTTACCCTGTTCCAATCAATGGAGTCCGCAATCTGCATGGCGGTTTTATAATCCCCTTGATTGACCATCTTCTTGATCTGCTCTGCCTTAATGCTAAATTCGTACTTGTCCATATTTCCCCTTCATCCTTTATAAGCTGACTCTTCCGTCCAACGCTCTAAGGAGTGTGATTTCATCTATATTTTCTATATCTCCGCCTACCGGAACGCCGGACGCAATCCGGCTCAATTTAATTCCGAGAGGCTTTATGAGTTTTACAATATAGCTTGCTGTAGTTTCTCCTTCTAAAGAAGAATTCGTGGCAATAATGACTTCCTCGACATCCCCCTGTAACCGTTTCATCAACTCTTTCAAACGAATGTCATCCGGACCAATGCCCAAAAGCGGTGAAATTGCACCATGCAGTACATGATAAACACCGTTGTACTTCCCTACTCTCTCATACGCTCCCATGTCCCGCGGATTCTCTACAACCATAATCTGTTTGTGATTTCTCTCCGCACTTCGACATACGGGACACAGCTCTTCGTCTGTAAGCGTACAGCAACTCTTACAGTAACGAATACTGTCCCTTGCTCTCTTGATACTGTCCGAAAGGGCATAAGCTCTTTCTTTTTCTTCATTAATGATATGATAGGCAAGACGTTGCGCAGACTTCTGCCCGATTCCCGGAAGTCTGCCAAGCTCCTGTACCAGTTGTTCCATATCTTTGGAAAAATATTCCATTAGAATCCTAATCCCATTCCTCCGGTCAGTTTACCCATCTCCTGACTGGAGTCCTTCTCTATCTCTTGTAATGCCTGGTTCGCTGCAAGTGCAATCATCTCTTCCAGCGTCTCTACATCTTCCGGATCGACCGCTTCCTTATCCAGGGTGACCCGAAGAACTTTCTTTTCTCCGTTGATGACAATCTGTACTGCACCGCCGCCGGCCTGTCCGGTATATTCTTTCTTGGACAGTTCTTCCTGTGTCTCTTCCAGCTTCTTCTGCATCTTCTGATACTGCTTCATCAAGTTGTTCATATTCATGCCGGGCATACCGCCGGCAAAACCGCCATGCTTAGCCATTTTCCCCCCTAAACACAATATATCTTTAAGATAATCTTTGTCATTTTATCATGAAAGCACAAGATAAATCCATTCTTTTTCTTATTTTTACCTTACAGAACAAAGTTTTAATAGTTTTATTCCTCCGTTATCTCAATCGGCATCGCAATCCTCTCCAGTTCCTCATCCGAAATATACTGCACCGTTCGGTCTTCTCTGTCTCTTGCTCCGATATGAATACGGTATTCCAACTGTTCATTCTCCCGGAGACCTTCCTCGAGTGCAGCAAGCCTTTCCCGGATAATCTGCTCATCTGCCCCGCTCGGCGCATACAGCACCATGGAATTCCGATCTTTTCCCGGGTAGATTCTGGACTTTAAAAGAGAAGCTTTTAAAGGTTGCTGAAAATAGCCGCAAACCAGGGACCACTTTTCTTTCAACTTCTGGTAATCCTCATATTGCGCCTTCGGAACTTTAACGACAGTTGGCATTTTTTCCGCTGATTTTAGAGCATCCGCACCCTCTTTTCCGCTTGCTGTACTTCTTTCCGTGAGAACAGGAACCCCTTTTTGTACTTTCTCTTCCAGCTCCTTTATTCGCTGTGCATAAGCATCTCCTCTGTCTTCCGTTTCCGGATAGGCCAGCTTCATGAGACAAGTCTCCAGCAAAACACGCTTTTGATTCGCATAGCGGAATTGCTGCAAGAGCTCCGATAACAGGCGAATTCCCCGAAGGATTTCTTCCATCGGCATCGCTTTCGCATCTTCTGAAAGAAGCTTCTTATTGTCCTCCGAAAGGTCAACAAGGCCTTCCAGCTTCGTCACGGTCTTTGCCAGCATCATATTCCGAAAATACAGAAGTAAATCGGACGTATACTGACTGAGCTCCTTTCCCTGCTCTAAAACGGCAGAAATGTTTTCCATCGCCGCCCGAATATCCTTCTTAAGAATTGCCTGTATCAGTGCGGAAAATACGGTCGTGTCCACTGCGCCGAGAACCTTCAAAGCATCCTCGTAGGATATTTCCTCCTGAAAATCATAACTTGCACACTGATCCAGAAGGCTTACCGCATCACGCATGGAGCCGTCTCCCATCCGTGCAACATACTCCAGCGCCTCATCGGAAATACGAATGCCCTCTTCCCTACAGATCATAGCGAGACGAGCTTTCATCGTCTCCATCGAAATCCTTTTAAAATCATAACGTTGACAGCGCGAAAGAATCGTGATGGGAAGAGCATTCGGCTCTGTTGTCGCAAGAATAAAGATGACATAAGAAGGGGGCTCTTCCAAAGTCTTAAGAAAAGCATTAAATGCCGATGGAGAAAGCATGTGCACCTCATCAATGATATAGACCTTGTACTGCATATCCACGGGAGGATACTCTACCTGTTCGCGAATCAGCCGAATGTCATCTACACCGTTATTGCTCGCTGCATCCATCTCATACACATTGATGCTGGTATTGGATAGGATGGCACGGCAATTCTTGCAGCTATTGCAGGGATTGCCGTCTACGGGATGTTCACAGTTTACGGCACGCGCGAGAATCTTTGCGAGAGAAGTCTTACCGGTTCCTCTCGTACCGCAAAAAAGGTAGGCGTGACCTACCTTTCCGCTACGAACCTGATTCTTAAACGATCTCGTGATAGCATCCTGCCCCACGATATCGTCAAAGTCCTTCGATCTCCATTTCCTGTATAATGCTGTATATCCCAAAAAATGCAACCTTTCTTTGTGGTAAAACGGTTCAAGCTACTATTGCCATAAAAACAGTGTACGTCATCACTGCTATAAAAACAGTCTTCATCATCACTACTATGAAAACAGTCCGGTATTTTCTGTCCTTAAACTGTTTTATTCTTCATCTCCAAAGGAAATTCCCATAATCCTTGCTTCTTTTACGATACCGGAGTCCGGATCCACTGTCTTTAACTTCCCGGCAATCTCCTCTAAAGGAACTGAGACAATTTCTGTATTCTTTAAAGCAAGCATATAGCCGTATTTTTCTTTTTTAATAAGCTTCGCCGCTTCCGCACCGATTCTTGTCGCAAATACACGATCGTAGGGAACGGGTTGTCCTCCTCTTTGTGTGTGTCCCGGAACGGTAACCCGGACCTCTGCACCGGTTTTCTCTTCAATTTCCTTTGCGAGTTTATAGGCAACGGAGGGATGCTTCTTTCTCTCCTCCGCCAGTTTCTTCTTCAACTCTTTTTTGGAAAGACCCGAATCCTCCTTGGAGATGGCACCTTCCGCTATGGCAATAATGGAAAAACGGGAGCCGCTTGCATGACGCTCCGCAATTTTCTTACAAACCGATTCAATGGTATAGGGAATCTCCGGCAATAAAATAATATCCGCTCCACCGGCAAGACCGGCATACAAAGTAAGCAACCCCACCTTGTGCCCCATAATTTCCACAATAAAAACTCTTCCGTGACTTGCCGCTGTCGTATGAATACAGTCGATGGCGTTGGTCGCAACCTGTACAGCGGAATAAAATCCGAAGGTCATATCGGTTCCATAGAGGTCATTATCTATCGTTTTCGGGCAAGCTACAACATTTAATCCCTCTTCACTGAGCAGGTTTGCCGTCTTTAAAGAGCCGTTTCCTCCCAATACAACAAGACAATCCAGTCGTAACTTACGATAGTTGTGTTTCATCGCTTCCACTTTGTCCAGGCCATTCTGATCCGGCTCATGGATATATTTGAAAGGCGTTCTGCTTGTTCCGAGAATCGTACCGCCTTCCGTCAGTATTCCGGAAAAATCCGACTTCTCCATCTTCCGATATTCGTCATAAATCAAGCCCTTATACCCATCCAAAAAGCCATAGATTTCAACCTGATCAAAAAGATTATACAATGATTTTCCCACGCTTCGCATGGTTGCATTCAGTGCCTGACAGTCTCCCCCGCTTGTTAATATTCCAACTCGCATAAACACTCCCTCCATACATCCTGATTAGTAAAAGAACAAACTGTATCCATCTCCCGTTATTTCATAAAACGAACAATCTACAATCGTGCAGGAAGGCATTTCGCATAATTCCTTAATCCCGAAAAATAGGATAAAAGAATGAAAATGCCTTATATGCCGATTGCAGTGTTGACTTAAATCGCATTATACAGCATTCTTTCTAAAGAAAATAGAGCAATTATGGCATAAAAAAACTTGGAGCTGAACTCCAAGTCGGATTGCGGGAGATGGATTTGAACCAACGACCTCCGGGTTATGAGCCCGACGAGCTACCAGACTGCTCTATCCCGCGATGATATAAATGGGGCCTATAGGGCTCGAACCTATGACCCTCTGCTTGTAAGGCAGATGCTCTCCCAGCTGAGCTAAGACCCCAAATAGTAATTTAAGACTAGTGTCTTAATGGATGGAGGTGGATTCGAACCACCGAAGTCAGTGACAACAGATTTACAGTCTGCCCCCTTTGGCCACTCGGGAATCCATCCATAATAAAAGCCCAAAGGCTAACGACCCGGAACGGATTCGAACCGTCGACCTCCGCCGTGACAGGGCGGCGCTCTAACCAACTGAGCCACCGGGCCATAAAACAACATATCCAAGAAATAACTCTAGCAGTAATCCATCATTTCAATCAGACGCATTGGATAAGCCCTCGACCTATTAGTAGCTGTCAGCTGAATGC
>JABZIV010000047.1 GCA_015258095.1 Lachnospiraceae bacterium | reverse complement strand
GCTGTCCGTTATCGCCATTCATTGGGGGCTGTCCCTGCTGCCCGCGATTGCCCTGCTGTGTGTTACCGTCGTTCATCGGCGGCTGTCCCATAGACTGGCTTCTTGTTCCGACGGTATTGCTCTTACCGCTGATGGTTACCGATTCACTGGAGGAACCGACCGACACGGTATACGCTTTTCCGTCTTCCAAGTCGGCGCTGCTGAAGAGAATGGTGTTAAAACTCTGGGTAGTGTCGGAAGAAGAATAGATTTCTTTTCCGTTGGAGTCGGTAATTTTCACGCTGTCTCCCGCGTTTGCCGTGTCGCTAAGGTAGTAAATGACGCTGGACTGTGTGGAGCTGCTTTCATCAAATCCCTGGAACATACCGGAGTTCCCACTGGCTACTACGGTTCCACCGGTAATACTTGCCGTTCCGTCGTAGTCAATCGGTGCATTTCCACCGTCGGACGGGCCATCGATTACGATGGTACCGCCGGATACGTTCAGGTCTCCGTTGGAGTCGATGCCATCCCCGCCCGGAACAATTTTCACATTTCCGCCGGAGATATTGACAGAGATGTCTACGGCAGAGCCGTCTTCGGACTCTCCTGCACCGTTAATGCCGTCATCGGAGGACTGAATGGAAATATTGCCGCCCTCTACATTTACGGTAATGCCTTCCAAACCTTCATTGGATTTTTGAATGTTAATAGTACCGTCTTTTACCGTGAGGGTATTGTCTGCATGAAGCGCATCGTCTCCGGCATTCACGGTAATCTTTCCGTTTTCTACGGAAACATCTCCCTTAGAGTGAAGGGCATCTTCTACAGTGGTGATGTCGAAAGTTCCGTCTTTTACCGTGAGCGTTTTCTTTCCGTTCAGTCCGTGGTGGGAAGCGGTGATTTTGTATTCTCCACTTTCTACGGTTAAGCTCGTTTTGCTGTGAATACCGTCTTCATAGCCTCCTTCTACGGTGAGACTCCCTGATCCGCTCAGGAGCAGGTCTCCCTCGCTGTAGATTGCAGCGTCATAGTCTGTTGTTTTTTCAGAACTTTCTTCGCTTTCCGTAGAGTCGGACTCTTCTTTTGCGGAACGTTTGTCACTGACGGTGTTTTTGCTGTTTTCCTTTAAAAGAATCTGCACATTTCCTTTTTCTCCTACGATTGGTGCGCTTGTTGAATTGGAAATGTTGAAGTTATTCAGAATGAGCTTTACTTCTCCATCCGTATTGATTTTAATCTGTCCTTCTTCCAAGGTTCCGCTGAGCTCATATGTTCCGGCTTCCGAGATGGTGATGGTTTTTCCTTCCCTTGTTGCCCCGTTTCCTTTTATGGAAATGTTGTCGCCTGAAACCTGAATGGCGGTGCTTGCACCGCCGACCGTAGTGGAGGAGCTCGTAAGGGTCTCCGCACTCGCGCTTTGGGAAGCTGTTCCGCAAGCGTTCAGAGCAAGCATCATGCCGATTCCCAGGCAGGGAAGAGTTAAATTTTTTTTGAATGTATTCTTTTTCATAATGACCTCATTTCGTGTGTTTGTTTTTTGTTTCTGCGAAGAGAATACAAAAGGAAGCTGAAACGAAACTGAAAAAAAGAAGGGAAAGTGTGAAGTCTTTGTGAAAAAGAAAAACTGTACGAAGAAGAGAGGACTCTTCCTTTCGTACAGTTATTTAGTGGCTGTGCATCGCTAAGAAATCGTTGGAGAATCAATCACTGATGTCAAAGTCTCCGGTCACATGGAAATGATAAGGCTTAAACTGGTCTTGCAGTTCCGCTTCGATGTCCCGCACTTCCTTGTCCCGGTCTTCCACACTGAAATCCAACACGACATCCAGGTCGATGGAATTCGTTTCTTTTTTCAGATAAAAGCCGTGTACTTGCAGGATATTTCTTCGGGTCATCAGGAAAGCGGTGATTTCCTCTCGAAGTTCTACAATCTTCGGATCGGTATTTCGCGCATAAATCCCGACACCGGACATCACGATACCGAAGTCTTTGTAACAAACGTCCTCCACTTCTCGTGTCAGACTGTCAATTTCTTTTGCCGTCATATTTTCCGGTACTTCGATATGCACGGAAGCAAGATATTTTCCCGGACCGTAGTTATGCAGAACGAGATCGTATACACCGTAGATTCCCGGAATCTTCTGAATGGCATGCCGGATATCCCGGCTGAAAGAGGAGTTGATGCGCTCTCCCAGGATACGGGAAAGCGTTTCTCCGAGGATATCGAAGGCGGACTTTATGATGAAGAGAGAAATCACGGCACCGAGGTAAGCTTCTAAAGAGATGCCATAGAATAGAAAGACGAGAGCGGCTACGATAGTGGAAGAAGAAATGACGGCGTCCTGGAGTGCATCCTGCCCCTGCGCTTTCAGAGAGTCGGAGTGTACTTTTATTCCCGTTTTCCGCACGAAGATTCCGAGGAAAACTTTGATAAGAACACCGACAAAAAGAAGCAGAAGCATGGTTCTCGTATACTCGGGCTTTTCCGCTTTCAGAATTTTTTTGACCGATTCCACGAGCGAACTGATACCGGCGTAGAGAACAATCAGGCTGATGGCGGAAGCGGTGAGATACTCCGTTCTGCCGTGTCCCATAGGGTGATCCCTGTCCGCAGGCTTTTCAGAGAGTTTCATTCCTACGATGGTCAGCACGGAAGATAAGGCGTCGGTAAGGTTATTTACGCCGTCCAGGACGATGGAAATGGACTTTGACAGGAAACCGATGAGAACCTTAAAGGATGCCAGAACAAGATTTGCCAGAATGCCGATGATACCGGCACGGATGATGGCTTTTCCGCGCTTTTCCAGATTGATTTTATTTGCGTTCTCTTCCATACTACTCCTCCTAAAGCCCTGTACAATATAATGGAGATGTTATAGCATGGAGAAAGAGTAGGGACAATAGGAAGAAAGGAGAATTTATGACTACAGAAGAAAAGCTAAAGAAGTACAGAGATTGGATATTTCAGTGTTCCGCCTATCAGATGGCGCTTGCGGTAATCGGAATTGATAAGCAGACGGTGGCGCCGCCGGCGGGAGCGTCATACCGGGATGAACGTTCGGCCTATCTTGCCGGAGAGCTTTTCAGCCTGGAGACGGATCCGGAGATCGTTTCTTTGCTCGGGGAGCTGAAGGACGATCCGGAGGTGGGAGCGGAAGATCAGCGTGCTATCGCACTCTATTATAAAAATGCAATGGATTCCGTTCTGATTCCGAAAGAGGAGTTTGTTGCCTTTCAGAAACTCTGTGACGAGTCCTTTGACGCCTGGATTCAGGCAAAATCGAAGGCGGACTACCGTATTTTTGAACCGTACCTGAAGAGAGTCATCGAAGGGAAGAAGAGATTATACGGATATCGGAAAAGTGAAAAAAGCATCTATAACCAGATGCTGGATGATTTTGAGCCGGGAATGACGGAAGAAAAGTACGACGCCTTCTTCCATTCCTTGAAGGAACGTCTGATTCCTCTTATTCGGAAGGTGAAGGAAAAGAAGCAGATACCGAGTGATTTTCTGCATCAGAAGTTCTCAATAGACGAACAGAAGAAGTTCATGCAGGAGCTTCTTTCTTACCTTCATTTCGATTCCTCCTGGGGATATCAAAATGAGTCGGAACATCCCTTTACTTCCTGGACTTGTGAAAATGATTGCCGTACCACTACGAAGTATATCGAGAACGAACCGGTAAATGCGATTCTTTCCACGGTACATGAGGTGGGACACGCCTATTATGAGCACAACATTGACCCGAAGTATGACGGAATGATTCTCTCGGACGGCGTTTCTTCCGGTATGCATGAGTCACAGTCCCGCCTCTGTGAAAATTATCTGGGACGTTCCCGGGCCTTTTGGGAGTATCATTATCCGCGTTTCCAGCGTCATTTTCCAAATGAACTCGGGAATATTTCACTGGATGAATTTTATCGTGCGGTAAATCTTTCCGAGCCGTCCTTTGTGCGGACGGAAGCGGATGAGCTGACCTACCCGCTCCATATCGTGATTCGGTATGAAATTGAAAAAGGCTTGTTTAACGGGACGATTTCCACGGAAAATCTGGATCAAACGTGGAATGCGAAGTACAAGGAATATCTGGGCCTGGATGTTCCGAATGACCGTGTCGGTATATTACAGGATGTACACTGGTCGGACGGAAGCTTCGGTTATTTTCCGACTTATGCGCTGGGAACCGCTTTTGCGGCACAGTTTATGCACGCCATGCGGAAGGACTTGGATGTGGACAGTCTTCTTCAAAATAATCGCTACGATACCATCATGCAGTGGTTAAAGGAGCACGTGCAGCATTACGGCTGTCTCTATGATGCCGGAGAGATTATAAAAAGGGCGACAGGAGAAGAATTCAATGTAAATTATTTCTTGGATTATATTGAAGAGAAGTATACAAAATTGTATGCGCTGTAGCTTTGTTCTAAAAAACCTTGAAATCATAAAAATGAATCGTCTATAATGGTCTCCGTATTTTCCGTACGACAATAAAGGAGCATTTTATGCAGAAGAAGACGCAGTACTTTCTCTTATTTCCTTGTACCGTTCTCTTGGTATTTTTTCTGGTAGTACCATTACTGAACAGTCTTTTTCCCACCTTTTTCCTGCAAAGTCGTCTGAGCGTAGAGGCATATCTCCAGTTTTTCCGGGACAGTTACAATCTGACGATTCTAAGTCGGACGATACGAATTGCCCTTCTTGTGACGGTTCTTTGCTGCATACTCGGTTTACCGACAGCGTATTTTATTTCTACAGTGTCAAAGAAGTGGAAGGGAATCCTTCTCGCTTTGACACTTTTTCCGTTGCTTACGAACTCTGTGGTGCGCAGTTTTGCCTGGATCAATATCCTGGGGAAAAATGGCATTGTGAACCGTATCTTACTTCTCAGCGGTTTGGTAAAGGCTCCCTTAACCCTTCTGTACACGGAGTTTGCCATCATCATCGGCTCGGTTTATCTCTTCCTGCCGACCATGATTATGACCCTTAGCGGGGTGATGGAGGGAATAGAGGGGGACTATATGGAAGCCGCCGCGACCCTGGGGGCAGGTCCGATTCGAAGCTTCTTGAAGGTGATTCTGCCGCTTTCCGTTCCCGGCATGATTGTAGGCAGTATTTTGGTCTTTACCGGAACTTTGACGGCTTACACTACCCCGCAGCTTTTAGGCGGAAATAAGAAAATGATGCTTGCAACTCTTTTATATCAACGTGCGACCGCCTTGGGAGATTGGACAAGTGCCAGTGTGATTGCCTTTGTGATGATTGTGATTACTTTTCTGGTTATGCGGGGCTTTACCATGCTAAGCAAGTTGCTGGATCGGAGAGGAGAAGAAAATGCGTAGGAACCCTTTCATTACTATCGTTGCGATTACGGTTTTACTCTTTCTGTTTCTTCCGCTCCTGATTGTGACCATCACTTCCTTCGGAACGGAAGCGATTATTGCTTTTCCGATTAAAGGGTTTACACTGGATTGGTATCTGGTAGCCTTGCAATCGAAGTCTTTTATGGCGGGCTTACGCCTCAGCCTTTTCGTGGGTGTGTTTGCGACCTTTCTTGCCCTCCTTGTCGGGACGCCGGTAGCCTACAGCCTGTCCAGGAGCGGAATAAAGGGGAGACAGCTGTGGAAGGATTTCTTCTTGTCCCCGACCTTGATTCCGGGCATCGTGGTGGGCTATTCCCTATATCAATTCCTGGTTGTGGCGATAAAAATACCGGTTCTTCCCGCCTTGTTCTTAGGGCATTTTGTGATCAGTGTACCCTATGTCATCCGCGTCGTAGGTTCTTCCATGGAACAGATGGATTTTTCCGTGGAGGAGGCGGCATGGACACTTGGTTGTACCCGGCTGCACGCTTTTTTCCGGATTGTGATTCCCAATATTTCCTCGGGAATTTTTGCCTCTTTTATGCTGGCTTTTATCAATTCCTTTAATAATGTGCCGGTATCGATGTTTTTATCGGGACCCGGCGTGACGACGCTTCCCACGACGCTGTTAAGTTATATGGAGTTCAACTACGACCCGTCCGTTTCGGCACTCTCCGTGCTGCTTATGGTGGTTACTATTTTCATGATGATACTGGTGGAGAAAACGCTGGGACTCGCGTCGATTACGTCATAACGGGATGTAGGAAAGTAACGGGGAATAGGAAAGGATAGGATAATATGGCTTTTGTTTCTCTGGAAAAAATCAACATGGTTTACAACAAACAGAACCATGTTTTGAAAGATTTCAACTTGGAAGTAGAGAAAGGGGAGTTGGTTTCTCTGCTTGGGCCGAGCGGCTGCGGAAAGACGACGACGCTGCGCATTGTTGCGGGACTTTTGAAGCAGAACAGCGGGAAGTTCTTCCTCGACGGGGAAGACATGACGAGTGTAGCGGTGCATCAAAGAAAGTTCGGGATGGTTTTCCAGAGTTATGCACTGTTTCCGCATCTTACAGTAGAGGAAAATGTCGCGTTCGGCTTGAAACTCCGGAAGGAGGAAGCAAGCGTAATCCGGCAGAAGGTCGATAAGATGCTGGAACTTTGCGGTCTTACGAATTTGCAGAAACGTTACCCGAAGCAGTTATCCGGCGGACAGAGGCAGAGGGTCGCCTTGGCGCGGGCGTTAGTCATTGAACCGAAGCTTCTGCTTCTGGATGAACCGCTGAGTAATCTGGATGCAAAGCTCAGGGTACAGATGCGGCTTGAAATCAAGCGCATTCAGCAACAGTTTAAGATTACCACCCTTTTCGTGACGCACGACCAGGAGGAATGCTTTTCTATCTCTGATAAGGTCGCCGTGATGAATAACGGGATTATTGAGCAGTACGGTACGCCGGAAGAAATCTATCGAAAGCCGAAAACGGAATTTGTAGCAAGATTTATCGGCTTTGAGAATTTTATTCCGGGGAAAATGTTGGACAGTACGACGGTGGAGCTCTCGCCGGATAAACATCTTACTGTTCTCGCTTCTGATGTTTCCGGGCCGGTTGTCATTACGATACGGCCGGATCATATAAAAATAGTTCCGGAGGGGGAAGGACTCCTAGAAGGAGAAGTCGCGGTTCGTACTTTTCTCGGGAAGTCCTACCAATATGCGGTGAAAACTTCTCTTGGAACCCTGCTAGTCAATGATGTAAGGAACTGGGAAAGCGGGACAAAACTGAGTCTCGATTTTCCGAAAGAAGAAGTGATTGTGTTGGAAACCCATTAAAGGAGGGAAAAATGAAGAAACCATTTCTAGTGCTTACGGCTACACTGCTCAGTTTTAGCTTACTGGGACTGTCTGCTTGCGGAAACAGCCAGGCAAACTTATCCGGGGAAAAGAAGGAGGAAAGCACGGCAAAAGCGGAAAGCAGTAAGGGAGAGGAAGCTGCCGAGAAGAAGGATGCTTCCGGAGAACTTTTGGTATCCACCTTCGGTTTAAACCAGGATATCGTAGAGAGTGATATTATTAAGCCCTTTGAAGAGGCAAATGGCGTAAAGGTGACCTTGGAGGTCGGCAATGCCGCAGAGCGTTTGACAAAGGTGGAAAGCGGCAGCAGCAATGTGGATGTCATTGAGCTTTCTCAGTCCGGTTCTACCAAAGGGTATACGGAAGGCGTTTTGGAAGAAGTAACGGAGAAGGACGTTCCGAACCTTGCTTCGCTTTCCGATGAGGCAAAGCAGGTATATCAGAATGGAGGCGGTGTTCCATTTTCCATTAACTCCATCGGCATTGTGTATGATAAAGAGAAAGTAGGACATGAACTGAAGGACTGGGCAGACCTTTGGAGCAGTGATTTAGCGGGAAAGATTGCCGTGCCGGACATCACGACGACAGCAGGTCCGCTTTTCCTTTCGGTTGCTGCGGATAAAGGAGGGAAAGCCCTTTCGGAAGACAAGGGAGAAGCTGCATTTAAAGCTTTGGAAGAGTTAAAACCGAATATTGTAAAGACCTATTCCAAGTCTTCCGATCTTGCGAATATGTTCCAGGCAGGAGAAATTTCCGTTGCCGTGGTAGCGGACTTTGGTGTTTCTACCGTACAGAAAGCGGATCCGAATGCAGAGTATCTTGTGCCGGAGTCCGGAACCTATGCCAATTTCAATACGGTAAATCTTGTCAAAGGAGCAAAAAATAAGGAGAATGCCTTAAAGTATATCAATTTCCGAATCAGTGCGGAAAACCAGGCGGTGAAGGCAAAATCCCTTACGGAAGCACCGGTAAACAAGGACGTACAGTTGAAAGACGACGAAGTGAAGACCATGACCTACGGTGCGGTAGCGAAGCGTGCCAAGGTAGTGGATTTTAAGTTGGTCAATGACAATCTGAAGGACTGGATAGATCAGTGGAATAAGATTTTAAACCAGTAAAGTGGAATAATTTTAAATCAGTAAAATCGATAAAAGAAGCGCGTTAAGAGGGACAAAATGAAGACAGGGTATAAAAATGTGCATCTTGTCACGATGGATGAGGAGTTTACGTCGTATCCGGAAGGTTTCCTCCTGTTCGAGGATGACCGGATTACAAAACTTGGCGCGATGCAGGACTTTCATGAGGAAGAGGCAGAGTGCTGGTATGACGGGCAGGGGGGAATCCTGATGCCCGGTATGGTCAACGGTCATGTCCACGCCGGGATGATTCCTTTCCGCTCTCTGGGAGATGATACCAAAGATCGCTTGCGACGGTTTCTCTTCCCTCTGGAGCAGGAATGCGTAGACCGGGATTTTGTGGAGAAAAGTACGGCTTATGCTATAGCGGAGATGCAACTTGCCGGCATTACCACAATCTGCGATATGTATTATTTTGAAGACTGTGTTGCGGAAGTGGTTGAAAAGATGGGGATGCGTGCCCTTCTTGGAGAAACAATCATTAATCAGAAAACCCCGGATAGTTCCTCTGCCCGAGACGCGCTTCTGTACTGTGAAACCATGCTTGAAAAGTGGCACGGTTCCGGGCGGATTACGCCGATTGTGGCACCCCATGCACCGAATACCAATACGGGGGAAGTGCTCGAGGCTTGCCGGGATTTGGCAAAGAAATACAATACTGCGCTCAGCATGCATTTTGCAGAGATGCAATATGAGATGGCATTTTACAGGGAAAAGTACGGTATGGGCGCGGTTGAATATCTGGAATCGCTCCATCTCTTCGAAGTGCCGCTGATTCTGGCGCACGGAATTCTGCTTACGGAGGAGGATATCGAAAGACTGTCTCATCATCCTAAGGTAAGCCTTGTGCACTGTATCGGTGCAAATACGAAGGCGGCGAAAGGCGTTGCTCCGGTGCAATCCCTTTTGCAGCACCACATTCCGGTCGGAATCGGCACGGACGGACCGAGTTCCGGGAATACCCTGGATTTATTTACCCAGATGCGAATGATTGCGAACTTCCAGAAGACCGCGCTGAAAGACCGCTCCGCTTTTCCGGCACGGGAAATTGTGCGGATGGCGACAATGGGAGGGGCGGAAGCACTGGGACTCTCGGAGGAGATTGGAAGTCTGGAAGTGGGGAAAAAGGCGGACTTCACCCTGATAGAAACAGACAGTGTCAATCTATTTCCTCTGCATGATGTCTATTCGGCGCTGGTCTATTCCGCCCGTGCAGAGAACGTCCGGGACGTCTGGATTGACGGGGAGCAGGTCGTACGCGATAAAAAACTGCTCCGCTACACGATAAAAGACTTACGATCCGAACTGCAAAACACCATGCATTCTTTCACTCTGCGCGCGAAAGAACTGGAAAAAGAAATCTACACTACAGCTTCCTGCTGAGGGATTTTTTTGTTTTCTTTTCCCTTCTTATACAGATAGAAGAGAATGAGAAACATCGGAATGATACAAACGTAGGAAAGCACGGTAATCACCCCATTGTTAAAATCGGTATCCAGTGCAGGGGGTAAAGTTCCGCTGATGTTGTTCACGGCATGGGCAAGGAAAACGAAGAATAAGGAACGGCATTTTTTGATAAAATAGCCGAGGATGATGCCCATTGCGGCGGTATAAACAGCCTGGATGAAGCTTCCGTGCCAGATACCGAACATCACGCCGGAGACGAGTGCCGGAAACCAGGGAATCTCCGTAACTTCTTCAAAGGAGCGGAAAATGATGCCGCGGAAGAGAATTTCCTCTACCAGAGGGCCGACAACCACGATGGCAAGAAAAGTCCAGATATAGGGGTCACTGTCCATATCGTTATAGAGGTTCGAGAAGGCCTCCGCCTGAGCACCGAGAGCAGGGATGTGTGCGGCGAGGAAGTCAATGAAGTTTAACCAAATGGTAGACAGTCCTCCGGCGCCGAATCCCAGGATAATGGCGAACACCACGCCTTTCCAAAGCGGAAGTTTCACTTCCGCTTTTTTCTTCGGAAAGAGCGTGCGGTAATAGAGATATAAAAGTACAGAGAGAATCGTTGCCAGAAATGCGTCCAGGAAAGAAGGAGAAGCACTCCATAAGTCGATGGGGGCATGAAGCAGGTCGAGTAAACCCTGTACCAGTTCAATAATCAGTTCACTGAGAAAGTCATAGACAATTAATACTGCAAAAGGCAGTATGAAAAATAACGCTTTTTTCTTATTCATTTTCTTCTCCCTTATTGTCAAAAAAATTTACGTTTTTTTATCGGCGTTTTACAGTTTATTATTACTTGTCTTCGCTGTCAAAGAGGAATGGTAGGGTTCTGCTTTTTATCATTCGACTTACACCTGACTTACACCGGGAAAGGTGTAAGAAAATGGTGGTGAAGACATTTCCTTCTTTTAGTACAATCGAAACATCTTTTTAAGCTTGTTCTGCGTAAGATGCGGGAAACAACAAGCCGGAAAATCATGGGAGAGAAGCAGAAGGAGGAGATATGAAAACTTGCCCTGTTTGTGGAAATGAGGTACAGGACGGATATCGGTTTTGCACACATTGCGGAACGGAACTCGCGAAGAAGGAAGAGGAAGGAGTCCGGCAGGTACCAAGTGTAGAAGAGGCGGCTTCTACAATAAAGGAAGCAGTGCGTCCTGCACCCGGTGTAGAAGAAGGGAAAGCTTCTACGGAGAAGCAAGAGAAGAAAACGAATAAGGTCCACTTCTTTATCGGTTTCATAGCGTTTCTGCTTGTCGTAGGCGCGAGCTTTTTTGCTTTTGGAAAAGTGTTTCACTCTCTGGGAGGGCAATTCGGTCTCAGCCGGGGACAGAAATTTTTAAAGATGCAGACAGATCACTTGCAGAGTAGACTGAAGGCAATGGATGATTTCGGACTCCTGGAGTGGACGAAGAGTGTGAATTATACTTTTACGTTTACCGGAGAAGTAGAGGGGGATGAAAAGCTCGCCGGGTATTTGGAGGATTCTTCCCTCATCTTAAAAATAAAGAACGATCTGGGAAAAGGCAATCGGCAGTTTGACATGGATGTAAATCTCATGGGAAGTGAGGTTTTTCATTTCTATGGGGAGGAAATGAATGGAAAGATCGGATTTGCCTTCCCTTCCGCGGAGCATAAGTTATATGTCGGTGAGGGAGACAGCGTATTCGAAAAACTGGGGCTAAAGGACGATTCCATCAATATTCGTAATACGAAAGAAAATCAAAAGCGGGCAAAGAAGTTGCTTCTCCGCTATGGTGCATTGCTTGCGAAGTCGATGACGAAGGACAACCTGACGGTCGAAAAGAAGAGTTGTGTTTTGCCTGATTTGGAGACGGGAGAAAGTGGATATCGCTATGATGGTTTCGTATATCATTTTGAGCCGGATGCGGATGAAATCACCGCATTTATAAAAAAACTTGCCCCACTCCTTGAGAAAGATAAAGAATGCAGAACCTTCTTTCGGGAAAGTGGACTTAGTAAAACGCTGCAAGACAGCTTGGGTATGGAAAATAAGAAGTCTACGGATCGGCTTTTTTCCGAATTTGCGGATACCCTTCGTGACCGGGCGGAAGAAATAGGAGAGAGCCTCGCGAAGAACCGTTTTCAATGGGAAGTGACTATGGAAGGCAAGACGCTTCGGAGTATCGTCATCGGAGAAGATCGAAATCGTGATGGAAAGATAGACTCGTCCACAGGGGAAGATTGGGAATTCTTTTATTATCAAAACTGTGATATTGCGCGGAATCGAGTCGAGTACATCGGATGCGAAGACTCGGATCAGGGAACCATGTTCTATCTGTACAACCGATATGATGATGATATGGGGAAGATTTTTAAAGGAGGATTTCAGATTTATACTAATAAGATGGATCAAGTCTATACCATAAATTACGACATAACAAAGGGGAAAAATGGAAGTTTCCTGCCGTATGGCAGGTATTATCTGGGAGAAGATGATGATACTGTGTTAACTGTAGAAGAAGGGAAAGGAAACAGTACGGACTATGAACTGAAGACGCCGGAAGCATTCTGGTATGGTTTAACGGGGTTGAAGATCAATGGGAAAACTGGTGCGGATATTTCGAGACCCGGAGGGCAGGTCATTGACATCACGGATTATTCGTTGGGAGAAATCCGGAAAATCAGTGAAGAGTATATAGATCAACTTAACAAGAGCTTTTATTCCTTTTTTAATAGATAAAAGGAATTGGGAAAGACGGAGAAGGCGAGAAAGACAGAGAAAGCAGAAAAGACTGCGGACGCGGGTTATAGGACAAAACGTGTTGATGGAAACCGCTCTACAGCTAGATAAATAAAGGCTGTAGGGCGGTTCAATCTTTTTCAAAATAACTTTGAGGGTGGACAAAACGTGTTGATAAAAATGCTGTAAGTCCTTGTG
>JABZIV010000046.1 GCA_015258095.1 Lachnospiraceae bacterium | reverse complement strand
CATTCTTTTCTGACAGCTTGAGCATATCAAAGCTAATTTCAAATGCACCAAGTTTTTCCAGTTCTCTTTCGTAGCTCTTTTTAATCATCCTTATTTCTCCTTTCACTGCATACGCATTTTCCAAACCCAATGCAAGGAAGTTGCCACTTTCTTGTGTATGGAGATTATATCACACTGTAAAACTAAAATCTTTTTTTCTAACCTTGGTCGGTAGCCTAAAATGAAAAAGTAAATTCTAGTCCCCAGTCTATCAGTAGATTTTACTTTTTCATAATGAAAGAAAAAATACGCACAAAAATCACACAATGCCGTTTTATTCTGTGCTACAGTAAGCTAAACATTTTTATGAAAAGGAGTTCCTATGAAAAAAACAATTTATCTTGCCGGCGGCTGCTTCTGGGGTATGCAGGCCTATTTTCGAAAAATACAGCGCATTCTTTCTACAGAATGTGGTTACGCAAACGGAAATACCGCACATCCAAGCTATGAAGAGGTCTGCCGAAACAATACGGGGCACGCGGAAACGGTAAAAATCGAGTACGAGGACAGCGTCCTTCCTTTAAAGAATCTTCTTCGCTACTACTTCCGCGTAATAGACCCGACAAGCCTAAACAAGCAGGGAAATGACGTCGGCACGCAGTACCGCACGGGAATCTACTATACAGAGCCGGGGGACAAAGAAGTGATTGATTCGGCAGTACAGAAAGAACAGAAGCGCTATGATGCAGCAATTCTTGTTGAAGTCCTTCCCTTGGCACGCTTTGACAAAGCGGAGGAGTATCACCAGAATTATTTAGAGAAAAATCCGACAGGATACTGCCATATTCCCCTGGAACTTGCTGATGAGCCACTACTCGACGATGAGAAGTATCAACCTTTATCCGATGCGGAACTCAAGCAGAAATTAAATCAGGAAGAGTATGATGTCCTGGTGAATTCTGCAACCGACCGACCTTTTGAAAATCAGTATTGGGACTCGATGGAACACGGTCTCTATGTTGACCGGGCAACCGGTGAGCCTTTATTTTCCTCAAAAGATAAGTTTCAGTCCGCCTGCGGCTGGCCGAGTTTCGCGAAACCCATTGCGCAGGAAGTTGTGCATTACGAGGATGATGACAGTTTGGGGCGCCACAGAGTCGAAGTCCGTTCCGAGGGAGGCGACTATCACCTCGGTCATGTGTTCACCGACGGGCCAAAGGAGCTTGGCGGGCTGCGTTATTGTATCAACTCGTCCTCCGTACGCTTTATTCCGTATGAAGAGATGGAAAAAGAAGGCTATGGAGAGTTAAAGAAATACGTATAAACGGCAGCGCAAGCGTTTTGCTACGAAAAAATAGAGAAGATAACGCTTTAAAACGATGGAAAGTGCGAAAAAATGGATTTTTATCGTAAAAATGGAGAAAGAATACACTTTGAAATTCTTGGGGCAGGCTTTCCGATAGTCTTTCTCCACGGAAACAATTTAAACAGCCGGTATTTTGAACGGCAAAGAGCTCTCGCAAAGGAAGAACAACTGATTTTCGTAGATAGTCTGGGGCATGGCCAGTCCGGTCCACTTACGGGAGAAACCAGCTTCTCTTATCTGGCAGACAGCCTGGAAGAGCTTCTCGCTTCTCTTTCCATAGAACAATGTCTTCTTGTAGGGCACAGCGATGGAGCGAACCTCGCCCTGGAATACGCCGGAAGATACGGAGCGCGCGTCGCGGGAATCCTTGCAAACAGCGGAAATATCCGTTTCTCCGGCCTGAAATTCCTTCCCCGTTACGCTTGTTTTGTTGAAGAAGCTCTCTATCGTGCCCTTGGGCTCTTCCTTCCTTTCTTTAAAAGAAGAGCCCGCGTCTCTCCCCTCTTACGGGAAAATGTGGATGTACCGAAGGAAGTCTTTCACCACGCCCCCTATCCGGTGCTGGTTCTGGTCGGAGACCGCGATATGATAAAGCGCGAGCATAGCCAAAGCATTGCAAAGCTTTTTCCAAAGGGAAGATTCCTGGAAAGAAAAGGGCAGGGACACAATATTCCGAAAAAAGACAGTGCCTTCTTTAACCAATCGGTCTTGAATCTCTTAAAAGAAATCCGGGAAGAAGAAAGAATATAGAGTAACGAAAAAGAAGAAGAAAGCTTAAAAAGGCGAATAAAAAATAAGAAAACAGCTTGAAAGTATGAGAGTAAGGAAAAATCAAGCAACAGGGTAAGGAGTAATGATGAATAAAGCATTTCAATTTTTTAAAAAGTGGCAAAATGTTCTCAAGGGGATTTTATTTGCAAGCATTCTGCTCCTCGTCGTTCTGGAGCTGATTCGCATGGGAAAAACAATTTCCCTGAAAGAAGTAAAGCATATCCTGGAAGGTCTCTCCACTTTTCAGATACTGAGCCTCTTCCTCCTAGGGATTCTTGCCGTGACCCCGATGATGCTGTACGACTATATTCTTACGAAGGAAATGGGAAAAAAGATTTCCCTCGGAAAACTCATTGAAAACAGCTGGACTATCAACAGCTTAAATAACCTGATCGGTTTTGCCGGACTCGTCGACGTCGGTCTTCGATACAGCTACTTTTCCGAAAAGGAGAAGGAAGGCAAAGCCATGCAGAGCATCTCCAAGGTGATGCCCTACTTCATGTCCGGACTCTCGATTTTCTCCTTTCTCTCACTCCTCCTGCTTTTCCGTATTCCGAAAGATTCCGTCTTAAAGCCTTATAGTTTTGTCCTCTTTCTCGCTTCCTGGATCCTTCCGGTTTTACTCTTTCTCTCTACCAGAAAGAGCCTGAACTACTTCGGGAACCTGAGTAAAAAGAAGATTTGTGCCCTGATCGTCACCTCCGTGCTCGACTGGGGCTTTGTGTCCTGTTTCTTTTTCTATATCGGGCACACCCTCGGTTACTCCGTTTCCCTCGGCAATACCCTTCCGCTCTTCTTCATTTCCATCTCCATCGGTATCGTTTCCATGATTCCTGGAAGTCTCGGAAGCTTTGATCTCATGATGATTAGCGGACTCCTGCATTTCTCGGTAAATCGAAATGAGGCGGCAAGCTGGCTTCTCCTCTTTCGTGTGTTTTATTACATCATTCCCTTCTTTATCGGCCTCTTCTTCTTCCTGAAAAGTATGGGCGGACAGATGAATGACAAGTTTATGGGAATACCAAAAAAACTCGGGAGCCTCCTCGGGCAGAGTACAAGCCACTTTATGGCAAACTTTTTCGGTTTTTTTTTGATGGCGACTGCAATTCTTCCGAATGAAATTCACAGCATTCCGATTATCGGGAAAATGGATCCCATCCGCGGACAGCTCTTATTCCAGTTTCCGAGTTTCCTTCTCGGCAGTCTCTTCTTCCTTCTGGGCAGGTTACTGAAACGTCGTTCCTCCTTTGCCTACCCGCTTTCTTTTATTCTTTCTCTCCTCAGCCTCTTCTATATTAATGTCGGCGGCACATCCCCTTTCAGTACAGTATACCTTCTTGTCTTTCTCCTTCTTGTGCACGGCAGAAGAAAAGACCTGACACGAAAATCCTTCTTCTATCCCCTGGAAGACCGTTTGAAAGACATCTCTTACATTGCCGGAAGCTTTCTCATTACCCTTTTTCTGCTCTATGTCTCCGGTGGCAATACGGGAAGGGAAAGCTTAGGCTTCCTGCTTTTTCATCATGGGCTCCTGCAAAATGAAGGACAGAAGGAAAGTGCAATACGGCATACCGTAGAGGGAATCGGAAACAGTCTCTCCCATAGCCTCAGTACACCGCACTTTTTTAATGTTTTTCTGCTTTCCTTTCTGCATCTTGCCTTCTACCTTCTTCTGATTGCCTGCTCTTACATCCTGATTGAATCCCTGGCGAAGGATCCTCACTTCTCCTTCGGGGAAACTTTCGACAAAGCCCGTTATCAGGCCTTTCTTGCCGGTTTCCCGAATACGGATATGGATGCTTCTCTCGCTTTCCTCGGGGATAAACTGCTCTATTATTATCAGGAAAAGGGAACGGACCTCGTTGCTTTTCAGTTTACCTTAGAAGACGGGAAAGCCGTCGTCATGGGCAATCCCATCGGGCATCCAGAATATTTTGAAAAAGCGCTTTCCGCCTTTATTACGGAAGCGGAAGAGAAGAACCTGATTCCGATTTTTTATGAGGTCGGGCAGAAGGAAACCCTGCTTCTACACAATTTTGGCTATGAATTTATGAAGTTCGGAGAAAGTGCAACCGTGGATTTAAATCATTTTGACCTGGTTGGGAAAAGCGGAAAGAAATTCCGCGCCATTCTAAACCGTGGAGAAAACAACGGTTTCCATTTCGCTATAAAAAATCCGCCTTTTCCAGACAAATTTCTCGATGAGCTGGAAAAAATCTCCAATGACTGGCTGGAAGGCAGACAGGAAAAAGGATTCTCCCTCGGTTTCTTCCAGCGGGATTACCTCTCCCTTGCCCCCATTGCCTGCGTTTATGATGAAAATGGAAAAGTGCAGGCCTTTGCGAACCTTCTTCCTTCCAACAACGAAGAAGACTCCAGCATTGACCTCATGCGATACGACCCGGAAACAGAACGAAACGGGATTATGGACTATCTGTTTGTGCAAATTTTTCTCTATTTGAAGGAACAAAACGTAAAGCGCTTCGAACTAGGCATGGCTCCGCTCTCGAATGTCGGCCAGGATGACCACAGCTTTTTTGAAGAAAAACTTGCCTTCCTGGTTTACGCTTTTGCAAACCGTTTCTATTCCTTCGGGGGGCTGAGAAATTATAAAGAGAAATTCGCTCCGACCTGGGCAGCACGATACCTCTCCTACCCGAAGGACAGTAATCTTCTCTTCAATCTTCTGAGCATTTATAAAATTGACAATCGGAAGGTGAAGGAAAGCGTATCCAATCCTTCATAATGTTCCTCTAGCTTCATGATTTTCCTTTAAAATTTTTTATGTACAGATTGAAGCCATAAAATTTGTTTTATGCAAAACCACTGAACAATTCTTTAATTCCTTTCTGTTTATTGCTATTATTAAAGGGACATAACAAATGGACAGAGCAGTCTATCTATTTTTCACAGAAAGGAGTTTTTATGCGCAAATCTTTTTGGAAACCGGTAGTGGCCTTTACCTGTGCTCTTTTCACTACCCTTACCCTCACCGCAGCCCCGAGCTTCGCGAAGAATTATGACGATGAGGTCCAGACCTGGCAGCTCCTCTCCCGCCACTGGGATGAAGACGAACTGAAGGAGCGGTTCACTACCTTCTTGAAAGATATTCAGGAGCACAAAGGCATAGAGGACTTTATCGCACCTGATATTTCCGAAGAGGAGAAGGAAAATATCCGGAATTTCTTCCGTACTTTTGAAGGCAAGAAAGATCTCCGCTATGTCTACACGAAGATGCCGGTTATGCATCGCGTTAGCGGAACAGATGAGTATAACGACCTCCGCGGTATTCTGGAACTGAAGTTCGAAACCGTAGAGAAGAAGAATAAGCTGACCGAGCACACCGTCCTTTTAAAAATGGCTCGTCTCGGCAACGCACAAGGCTTAAAGTGGAAAATCACCGGAATCCTCTGGGCTGACAAGGGTGTAGATGTTTCCGATGTACATATCTACCAGCTGGATAAGCCGAAGAGGGGTGAGGAAGTCTGCATCATGACCACGGATGCCGGTGTCATCAAGATGCGCCTCTTCCCGGAGAAAGCACCGGTTGCCGTAAAGAACTGGATTGCGCTTTCCAAACAGGGCTTTTACAATGGAACACCTTTCGCCCGTGTTATTAAAGATTTCGTAATTCAGGGTGGTGCACTGGACGGTTCCGGCGATGAGTCGAAGTCCAGTTACAACGGATTTTTTGAAGACGAAGTAAACAGAGAACTCCACAACTTTAACGGTGCGCTTTGCCTCGGCAATAACGGACCGCACACGAACGGAAACCAGTTCTATATTGTGCAGTGCAGTAAAGTACGGAACGAAGAAGCGCTTCCACTTCTCTCCCTTCCGGAGAACGTAAAGGCGAAGTACAAAGAAGTCGGCGGTATCCCGGAACTGGACGGCAGATATACCGTACTCGGACAGGTTTACGAAGGCATGGACGTGGTAGAGAAGATTGCCTCCCAGCAAACCGATAAGGATGATGCACCGGTATCGAATCCGATGAAAGTGCAGAAGATTGAATTTGTAAAATATAAATAGAAGAAATAGGAAGAGTTTTTTCCTGAAATATCCTAAATAGCTTATAAAAAACAGGTCTGCATGGAGGACGAAACATTCTGTCCTCTTGCAGACCTGCTTTCTTTCATAAATCTTCTAAAAACCAATCTCCTCATTGACCAGGATCACATGGATACGATCCGCATGCCTTGAATAGCGGGTAATCAGAAACTGGCAGCAAATCGTATCCGGAGACTTACAATCCGAACATTTCCCCGTCACTCTGCAAGGCGTCTTAATCGGAAAACGCTGTGCGTTAGCAGGCGCGGCAACATTTCTGGCGCGCTTCATGGCACTATCCTGGTCTGCGCAGACTTTCTGGAGTCCCACAATCATGATGACTTTCTTCGGCCCCTGTGCAATGCAGGAAACCCGATTCGAATTGCCGTCAATATTGACCAATATGCCGTCATCCGTCATTGCATTGACGCTTGACAAAAAAATATCGGCATCATAGGCGGCAAGAAGCGCCTCTCGCGGTTCTAATTTGTTTCTGTCAATAAAATGATACAGCCCCCCCTGCAAGGCCTCCACTAAGCCAATTTCCTTGGCACTCATGCAGCCGCCCATGGTGATGCTGCTTCCTTCCGGAATCAGGCTTAATGCAATTCGACAAGCCTCCTCTTTATCTTTGGCGTAGTAGCCGGTCATATTGCGGGACTTGAGCCCTTTTATCACCGTTTCAGCCAACACTTCATTTCTCTTCTGTAAATTGCTGTCCATCCGCTACCTCCCCTGCTCAGCTCAACTTATCGTAACTTTTCTTCCTGCTCCTTACCTGTAAAATCCTTCAATTCCATCCTCTACTTCCTCCTTAGACTCTGGTATTATAAAGCAAAACGGCAGAAAAAAGTTCTTACGAATCAACAAAAATCCTTATATAAGTCTAAAACCTTCATTCCTTTTTCCTGTAAAGATAAGTACAACTCTTTACATTCTATTCCATTACATTTGGCATGATATTTACAACATTGTTCCATTTCAAAAGTCATGGAGCACAATATAATGAAAGAAATAGAGTAAAAATCATTCAAAAGGAAAGAAAAGTCTTTCCATTGCTTCAGCATAAGAATGGATTCCGTGGTCGATTAAAAATATCTCTTATCCATCTGTACGCAGGGATTCTGCGCAATCCATGCGCCATCCCTTCACTGAATACAGAAGACATAGAGTGGCAACTCATCCATTCTTTTTCTTGTATAAAAATTTTTCAGACTGGATTTCATGCCTGATGAGGAAAGAAAAGCACTTTCATAGGGCCGAATGGTATACGCAAAATAAGTAGATAGCATTCTTCCCTAAAATGAATTTACGGAATTCCTCCCAAGGCATTCTTCCAGTAAATCATGGCAAAGCCAAAAGGAGGAATTTATGAAGAAGTATGCTCTAGCAGTAGGACTATCTCTCCTCGCACTTTCCGCTTGTGGAAAGCAGGGAGAAACACAGGAGAAAAGTACAGAAAGTAAAGCACAGGGAGCGGAATCCGCAGAAAATGCAAAAGAGGACGGAGATAGCGAAACTCTTTCCGTCCAAATATGGGATGCAAACCAAGAGCCGGGTATTAAAGAAATTCTCGGAGATTTTACTGCAAAAACCGGAATTCAGACCAAAATATCCGTCGTACGTTGGGCAGATTACTGGACTGCAATGGAGGCCGCTGCACAGGGTGGACAGCTTCCTGATGTCTTCTGGATGCACTCCAATGAATCCGAACGTTACATGAGTAATGATATGCTTCTGGATCTAACCGACAAAATCAAGAATTCTGAAGTCATTAAAATGGAGAATTACCCAAAGGATATCTGGGGATTATACAGCTACGAAGGAAAAAATTACGCTGTTCCAAAAGATATTGACACCATTGCACTGTGGTATAACAAGAAACTCTTTGATGAAGCAGGTCTCTCCTATCCTACAGCAGATTGGACATGGGATGACGTAACGGAAGCTGCAAGAAAACTAAAGAAAGAGGATGGCTCGCAATACGGTCTCTGCTTAAAGCCGGATAATAATCAAGCAGGTTACTATAACATGATTCTTGACCACGGCGGCTTTATCTTAAATAAAGACAAAACCAAATCCGGTTTTGACGATCCAAAGACCATCGAAGCCATGAAGATTGTAGAAACATGGGTGAAAGAAGGACTGATTCCTTCCGCTGAAACTATGGCAGAGAACGCAGAAGATGTCCTCTTCCAATCCGGAAAAGCGGCAATGTGCTTCCAGGGTTCTTGGATGATCGCCGCACACAAAAACAATGAATATAGCTTGGCAAATGCGGATTGTATAGAGCTACCCAAAGACAAAACAACAGGAAGAAGAGTTTCTATCTATAACGGGCTCGGATGGGCAGCGGCAAAGAATACAAAGCATCCTGAAGAGGCATGGAAACTCATTGAATACCTGGGTTCCGAAGAAGCACAGCGGAAACAGGCAAGCCTCGGAGTAACGATGTCCGCTTATAAAGGCACCTCGGAAGAATGGGCGAAAAGTGCTCCTTTCAACTTACAAGCATACCTGAATATGATGGAAGATATGGAAATCCTCCCCTACTCCAGAAGTACAATTGCATGGGAAGACGAAAACAATGCGCTGGTAACCAAAGTATATACAGGAGAGCTTACTATGGAAGAAGCTTGTAAGAAAATGGCAGCACAGATGAATGAAAAACTTGCAGAAGAACATAAATAATTCGGCGTGCGCCATAACAAGTATCGTTTACAAAGCCTTTAGTACTGATTTGAAAGAGCTGTGAATGTCTTTTCTTCACAGCTCCTTCTTTAAAGGAGCCAGTATGGTAAAACAAAAGAAGCGCATTTTGCCTTTCAGTAATAGAGAAAAAAGTGAATTTCTATGGGGATGGCTTTTTATTCTGCCAACTGTATGCGGTCTAATCTTTTTAAACATCATCCCTATCCTACATACCATTCTGCAAAGTTTTTATAAAACAGGGGATTTTGGAAAGGGCAATATTTTTGTTGGATTAAAAAACTATCAAAGTGTATTTCATGATGCTGAAATCTGGCAGGCACTCTGGAACACCATCCGTTATACTTTAGTTGAAGTCCCTATTTCTATCCTTCTTTCCCTCGTAATTGCCGTCTTTCTAAACAAGAAAATCGCCTGCCGCTCTCTCTATCGAACGATTATCTTTCTGCCTATGGTTGCCGCTCCCGCAGCGATTGCCATGGTGTGGAGATGGCTATACAATGCAGATTTCGGCTTAATTAACCATATCTTTCATACAAACATCAGTTGGATCAGTAACCCTAAATTTTCCCTCTATAGCATTGCTTTAATTGGAATATGGTCGATTCTGGGTTACAACATGGTGTTGTTTCTTGCCGGTCTGCAAGAAATTCCGCACGATTACTATGAAGCAGCTGAAATTGACGGAGCCAGCGGATTCAAGAGTTTCTTCTATATTACTGTTCCTCTTCTCTCTCCTACTATTTTCTTCGTCCTGGTAACCCGTCTGATTGCCTCCCTGCAAGTTTTTGATTTAATGTACATGATTATGGATAAAACCAATCCGGCACTTCCAAAAACGCAGTCTCTGGTTTACTTATTTTACAAGTACTCCTTTATCAATAAAAATATAGGCTACGGTTCAACCATTGTTGTCGTACTAATGCTTCTTACCCTGCTGATTACGGTTTTACAAATGATGGGGCAAAAGAAATGGGTCATTTATAACTAAGCCTACTATAAAGTCGATTAAAATGAGGAAAACAATATGGACAGTTTAGAACGGAAACGAAAACTAAAAATTCTTCTCATTCATCTTATCCTGATTCTTGTCTCTCTCACCATGCTTGTTCCCTTTTTCTGGATGATTTTAACATCCTTTAAAAGTATCACGGAGGCAACTTCCGTGAATCCTTTTGTGATTTTTCCAAAGAAATGGAGAACCGATGCTTTTCGCACTGTTTTTCAGAATATGAATTTCTTACTGCTGTACAGAAACACGCTTCTTCTTATTTTTTTTCGTGTGCTTTGTGCAGTCGTAACGGCAACGCTTGCCGGCTATGCTTTCGCAAGACTCCATTTTCCGGGAAGAGACTTTGCCTTTTCTCTTGTTCTCTTTCAAATGATGGTGCCAAATCAGGTCTTTCTCATTCCCCAGTACCTGATGGTTTCAAAAATAGGTATGCTGAACAGTATCTTTGCACTGGTCTTTCCCGGAATGGTGACTGCTTTTGGTACCTTCCTTCTTCGACAGGGGTTTATGAGTCTTCCAAACGATTTAGAAGAAGCTGCGCGCCTTGACGGCTGCAATATTGGACAGTGTTTTCTCTTCGTAATGATGCCGCTAATGCGCTCCTCCATGGTTGCGCTGGGAATTTTCACTGCACTTTTTGCCTACAAAGACCTGATGTGGCCTCTTATCGTAAATACGGATAAAGATATGCTGGTATTATCTTCTGCGCTTGCAAAAATGCAAGGACAATATGTCGTAAAATTCCCTGAACTCATGGCAGCATCCCTTATTGCCTGCCTTCCTATGATTATTCTTTATATTTTCTTCCAAAGACAATTCATCGAAGGCATCGCAACCAGTGGAGGAAAATTATAATTAATTTTATGGAGAATACGAACAATCTTTATGAAAAGAATGTCGATTTCATCCTACAATGAAGTTCCATGCTTATAGAAAAGGAGAACTCTATGCGCTTTGCTATTCAATTTCACGAAGAAGAGAAGATTTTTCACCTATACAACGAATCGATTTCCTATATTTTACGCATTATGGAGAACGGACAAGCTGAACATCTTTACTTCGGTGCAACACTACCTGACAGAAAGGGTTTTTCCGTCTATCACGAAGAAGCGCCCAGATCCCAGATGAGCATCTGTGTTCCCGAGCCAAGTTTGCTTTCCCTGCACTACACAAAGCAGGAATATCCTTCCTACGGAACCGGCGACTACCGCAGTCCGGCCTTTACTATCTTGCAGGAGAACGGCTCCCGGGTGTCTGCTTTCCACTATACTGCACACGAAATACGGAAAGGAAAACCGACTTACCTTCCTCTTCCCATGTCCTACGTTGAGTCGGAAGCGGAAGCACTCACACTGGATATCCACTTTTATGACGACGTCTCCGAAACGGAAATGATTTTAGAATATACCCTTTACGGAGACTACCCCGTGATTTGCCGAAATACACGGTTTACCCAGAAAGGCAAGCAGAACATTTTCTTAGAGCGTGCACTCAGCATGAGTCTCGAGTTTTCCGATAAGGACTTCTCCCTCCTCCACCTCGCCGGTGCCTGGGGAAGAGAACGCTATGTAAAGACTCGTAAGCTGGAGATGGGCATACAGAGTGTTCAGGGGTTAAACGGCACTTGTAGCGGTGCAGAGCACAATCCTTTTATCGCTCTCCTCCGCCCTGATGCAAATGAAGACCGGGGACAGGTTTACGGCTTCAACCTCGTTTATAGCGGGAATTTCCTCTCCCAAGTGGAAGTTTCTACTTTTGAAATGACAAGAGTCATGTTGGGCGTCCATCCGGAGCATTTTTCCTACTGTCTTAGGGAAGGAGAATCGTTTCAAACTCCCGAAGCCCTGCTTGCTTTTAGCGAAAACGGCTTAAACGGTCTCAGTCACATTTTCCATCATTTCATGAAAAATCGCCTGATGCATAGCAAGTGGAAAAAGGAAGTTCGGCCGATTCTTCTGAACAACTGGGAAGCAACTTTCTTTGACTTTACCGAAGAGAAAATCTTGCAGATTGCCAAAAAAGCGAAAGAAGTCGGTGCGGAACTCTTCGTTCTGGATGACGGATGGTTTGGAGCAAGAAATGACGACTATCGAGGACTGGGCGATTGGGAAGCGAACCTTACGAAGCTACCGAACGGCATAAAGGGACTGTCGGAAAAAGTCGAAGCCATGGGACTCCGCTTTGGTCTCTGGTTCGAGCTGGAAATGGTCAACATGGATTCCGACCTGTATCGTGCCCATCCGGACTGGATGATTCAAACTCCGGGTCGTTTTCCGTCCCATGCAAGGCATCAACACGTCTTGGACTATTCCCGCAGTGAAGTCGTGGATTATATTTATGAGAAAGTCGCAAAAATTCTCCGGGAATCCAAGATTTCCTACATCAAATGGGATATGAACCGCTATATGTCCGAGCCTTACTCTCCGTCCCTTCCTCCGGAAAAGCAGGGCGAAATGATGCACCGTTATATCCTTGGCGTCTATAGCCTCTACTATCGTCTCACGCAAGAATTTCCGGATATTCTTATCGAATCCTGTGCCAGCGGCGGTGCCAGATTCGATGCAGGGCTCCTCTATTATGCTCCTCAAGCCTGGTGTTCTGACGATAGCGATGCCGGAGAACGCGCAAAGATCCAATACGGCACCTCCATCGCCTACCCGATCGTTTCCATCGGCGCGCACGTATCCGCTGTACCGAACCAACAGGTCTATCGGCATACCCCTTTGGAAACACGGGCAAATATTGCCTACTTCGGTACCTTCGGCTATGAACTGGACCTAAACCTTCTGTCGGAAATAGAGCTCGCCGAAGTAAAACGGGAAATTGCTTTTATGAAAGAGCACCGAAAGCTGCTGCAAATAGAAGGAGATTTCTATCGTCTGCTCTCTCCTTTCTCCGGGAATGAATGCGGATTCTCCGTCGTTTCTCCGGAGCAGACAGAAGCGATTGCCCTGTACTTTCAGAAGCTGAACTTCGTAAATGCCTCCTGGATTCGCTTCAAACTGAAAGGACTCTCTAAAGAGAAATTCTACCGCGTAAAAGCAAACCTCGATCCTTCTTTGGA
>JABZIV010000045.1 GCA_015258095.1 Lachnospiraceae bacterium | reverse complement strand
AACCGCCGTGTACCGAACGGTACGCACGGTGGTGTGAGAGGTCGGGAAATTTAATTTAAATTTCCCTCCTACTCGATTCTAAGAAAGGGAGTATAGAATCAATCCGCCTTTTACATCCTTTCCCGTATTCCAAAGTCGATGAAAATTCACCCAGTTTGCCTTAGAGTATGTGACTGCCTGGACAGAAAAAGAATCTTCTTCATTTCCCGCAGTTTCTTCATAGCGATAGCCGATCAGGAGAAACCAATGCCAGACATAGTCTTCCATCTTCGGGTCATTGTGGTTCAAAATCAGAATGGGAACCGGGAGGTTTTGTTCTATCTGCGCAATAATCTTCTTCCGTGCTTCGGCTTCCTCTCCGTCTCCGGGGAAAATCTCCATTCCTATCCCGTTCTCACCCCTGTTTTTCAGGAAATGCGTATAACCTTCCGCAAAGAGCGCAGGCTTATCGATGCCCGACCAGCGCGGATGAAGATAGTCTTTCATCTCTTCCGTAAAATAAAGATACTCATCTTTCTCCATCTTCTCCAGATTTCCCCGGTAAAGGGAACTTTTCCCGTGATGCAGGGCAAAGAAGATGGAACTGTCACAGGCTGTTACGGCAGCACATCCGCCAAGCTGCATCATGTGATCAAAACACCAATCCTGATTTCCTCCATAGGAATCCCCGATATAAAAAAAATCCAGTTTCTTCTCCATAGACTCTCCAACTTCCTAAATCACTTTTTCCTTTCCCTCTTATGCCTTCTTCAAAAGACGCATGGCATTGATGATGCAAAGTACTGTCACACCGACATCCGCAAAAACTGCCGCCCACATATTGGCAAGCCCCAAAGCACTGAGAAGCAAAACCAGAATCTTGACAGTGAGCGCAAATACGATATTTTCCGTCGCTATCCGAACCGTCCTTTTTCCTATCGCAATGACTCTCGGAATCTTCCCCAGGTCATCATCCATGATGACGATATCCGCAGCTTCAATCGCCGCATCGGAACCCATACCGCCCATCGCAATGCCGACATCGGAACGGGAAAGCACCGGTGCATCATTAATACCGTCTCCTACAAAAGCAAGGTATCCTTTCTGCTGCCCGTTCTCCGTGAGTCCCCGGAAAAGCTCTTCCACCTTTTCCACCTTTCCCGCCGGAAGCAACTCACTGTAGACCTGATCCACAGCAAGAATCCTCCCGACTTCCTCGGCAACGGGCTTACTGTCTCCGGTCAGCATAACCACCTGCTTTACGCCTTCCATCTTCATTTTCAAAATCGCCTCTTTGCTGCTTTCCTTTATCTCATCGGCGATGCAAATCTTTCCAAGATACTGTCCGTCTCTTGCCACATGGCAAACTGTTGCCGCGCTGTCCTCTACATCCGTGTAAGAAATCCGAAAGTCTTCCATCAGCCTTCCGCTACCGACCAGGATTTCCTTCTCGCCCACCTTCGCAATGAGTCCTTTTCCGCTACGATTTTCCGTCTTATCGGGAATAAGCAGTTCCACTTTCAGGAAATTTCCTTCCTGGTAGGCCTGCAAGATGGATTTCGCAATGGGATGCGTGGAACCGTTTTCCGCTTCGGCTGCAACAGAAAGAACTTCCTCTTCCGTAATGCCTTCCGCGGGATATATCTTTTCTACGACAAAATTCCCCTTCGTAAGCGTTCCGGTCTTATCCGTAACGAGAACCGCCAGTTTGGACACGAGTTCCAGATAATTGGAGCCCTTCACCAGGATTCCTTCTCTGGATGCCGCACCGATGCCGCCGAAAAACGAAAGCGGCACGGAAATCACGAGTGCACAGGGACAGGAAACAACCAAGAATGTGCACGCACGATAAAGCCAAACCATAGGAGGGTGAAGCTCCCATACCTCAGCCGGAAATACACGAAGAAGAACGCCGACAAGAAGAAAGAGATTCGGCACAACAGCGAGCGCAAGTGCGGAGAAGACCACAATCGGCGTATAGACCTTGGCAAAACGCGTGATGAAGTTCTCCGTCCTGGACTTCTTCTCCGATGCCTCTTCCACAAGTTCCAGAATCTTCGAAACGGTAGAATCCTCAAAGCATTTCGTGGCTTCGATTCGGAGAAGCCCTTCTCCGTTGATACAGCCGGAAATGATGCTCGCCCCCGGTTTAACGGAACGGGGCACGGACTCTCCGGTCAGCGCCGCCGTATTCACCATGCTTTCACCACTCTTCACCACGCCGTCAACAGGAACCTTCTCTCCCGGCTTAATCAGAAGGATGTCTCCGATTTCCACTTCGTCCGGATCTATCGTTTCTACGCTGCCATCCTCCCGCTCCACATTCGCATACTCCGGCACGATATTCATCAGTTCCTTAATGGAGGCACGGCTTCTTCCCACTGCATAGCCCTGAAAGAGTTCCCCTATCTGATAGAAAACCATGACGGCTACCGCCTCTGCAAACTCTCCGGCAAAAAATGCACCAATCGTCGCGATCGTCATAAGGAGGGATTCATCAAACGGTCTCCTGTTCTTTATCCCCAGGAGACATTCCCACAGCACCTTATAACCGCTCAAAAAATATGGAAGCAGAAACAGGGGAAGAAAGTAAAGCGGGTGCGCATTGAAAAAAGGAATACATTTTCCCTTCTCTATAACCATCAAAAGCACAAAGATAATGAACGATATCACAAGCCGATTTCTTTCTCTTTTCAGTTTCTCCGACATACTTCCCCCTCTGTACCCTTACTCTCTATACCTGCACGATTCCGACAGGTTTATCCTAAAGACCCTTCTCTATACTCTACTTTATATATAAAACCGTATCCCTAGACACCCAGCACCGAAAAATCCGGCTCAATCGTCTTTCCTACACGAACGGCTTCCTTCAAAATCTCTTCGAAACGCGCATCTTCCGCTTCCAAAGTGAACTTCTGCATCAGGAAATTGACTTTCGCGGACTGTACGCCTTCCATTTTCAAAATAGCATCCTGTACCTTCGCTGCACAATTGGCACAATCAATCTCACAATCAAACTTCTTTTTCATCATATCCTCTCTTTCTTTTTCCTAAAACAGGGGCTTTTCCCCCCTTCTTTTGTAAGCAATTGCCGTATCTTTTTTCCTTGCAGGAAATCCTGCTTTACTCTTCAATATGCTCAATTCCGGTTGCAATAATGATCTTCACATGCTCATCCGCCAAATCATATACAATACTCTTTCCTTCTCTTCTGCCGTGCACGAGCTTCGCAGTCCGAAGAATCTTCAGCTGATGAGAAACGGCGGATTGATTCATCGTGAGGTCATTGCAGAGTTCGGTGACATTTTTCTCTCCGGAAAATAAGGCATAAAGAATTCTAATCCGTGTGGAATCTCCAAAAACCTTGAACAGTTCTGCAAGCTCTGCAAATTCCCCTGAGACAATTCTTTTTTCTTCCGTTCTTGTATCATTGCGACTATAAAGCGCCTGTACCACATCTCCTCCTTCCTCTACGCTACTGCAAAAAACATCTTATAAACACATGAATATATTATCATGTGTTTATAAGATGTCAAGCTTTCTATCTCTGTTTTTTTCTCTTTTTTATCCCTTATTTTACAGCTTTACGAAAATGCATCCCTTTTTTATTCCTTGTGCCTCTTTCTCCACTACACAAAGACATAGTCTTTCAGCCTCCGAAAGGCTTCTTCCACCCGGGACTTTGGAGAGGCAAGATTCATCCGCACATGGCTTTCCCCGTGAAACATCCTGCCGTCCTGCACGGCGACTCCATAGTCCCACATCTTTCGCTCCAACTCTTCTAAAGAAATCCCCTGCTCTGCCAGGTACTTTCCGCAGTCAATGAAGAGCATATAGGTTCCTTCTGCCGGCATAACCGACAGACCGGGAAGAAACTGCTCTATGAAATCGCAGGCAAAGTCTCTGTTTTCCTGTATCACGGAACAGAGCTCTCTCCGCCACTCTCTTCCCTCTTCGGAATACGCCCCGATGAGCGCGTGCATAGAGAGAACATTCATCGTGTTATAGTGTGTAAGGGAAGTCTCTTTGCTCATCCGATCCGTCAGCGTACGGTTATACACAACATGATAAGCGCCCACAAGACCTGCCAGATTGAAGGTTTTGGACGGCGCATATAACGCAACCGTATGTTCCCTGGCATAAGCATTCACGGACTGCGTAGGAATATGGTGATGTCCCGGAAGAATGATATCCGACCAGATTTCATCGGAAACAATCTGCACTTCATACTTTTCGAAAAGCGCCATCATCTTTTCCAGTTCCTCTCTTTCCCACACTCTCCCCGTCGGATTATGGGGAGAACAGAACACCGCTGCGTGAATTTTTTCTTCTCTCAGCTTTCTTTCCATATCCTCGTAATCCATCCGCCAGATTCCTTTTTCATCGCGGAAGAGCGGCGTCTGCACTATGGCATAGCCATTGTTCTCCAGGCTTCTGGTAAACCCGACATAGGTCGGGGAATGCAGAAGAACTTTGTCTCCTTTCGAGCAAAAGAGAGAAAGGGCAGAGAGTAAACCGCCCAGTACGCCATTTTCATAGTAAATGTTCTCCGGCTGAAGATCTTCTACCCCCTTCACCTCCTTATGCCAGCGGATAATCCGGTCATAGTAGCTCTTCGTCGGTTCAAAGTAGCCAAAACAAGGGTGCTTTAAGCGCTCCTCCATAGCCTCCAGAATGCAGGGCGCGGTCGGGAAATTCATATCCGCAACCCACATCGGAATCGCATCGAATCCGTCCTTGGGCTTTCCCGGAGCCCCCGGCACTTTCCCGATCCCGTCTACCGCTTTCGCATCCTTTCCATGCCGATCAAGAATACTGGTAAAATCAAAACGCATCCTATCCTCCTTCACTAAAAACAAGTTTTCCACAGCAAAGGATAAAACGAAATACGCTGTCCTTCAAGTAAAAAAGCACCTCACGCAGCTCGTAAACTGCGAGAAGTGCTTTCTTCTTCCTTTATAATCGGATGGTTCAACAGAACTTCTCCGATAAATTTTAGTACTTATCGCTATCGAAGGAGTCTACCGTCCATGCGTCTCTCTTTGTCTCCGCAAACTCTTTCGGCGGTGTTTTCGGTTCGGGTACAGTGGTTAAATCAATCCCTTCTTCAACCACGTACGGCTCTGTTTCCTCTTTCTTCACCGAAACGGTTTTCCGAGAAACAGGTTTCTTTTCTTCCTGCTTCTTTTCTTCGTGCGGCTTTTCCTGCAAATCCGCTTTCTTTTCCGTGCCTTTCGAAACAGTATTTTCTTTCTTTGCTTGCGCTTTTACAACGTTCTTCTCCTTCTTTTCAACCGTAGCTTTTTTATCGAATGAAGCCTCTTTCTCTGCCTCTTTCTTTTCTTCTTTCTTCTCCGGCTCTGTCTTCTCTACTTTTTTCGCAGGCGCCTGCTCTGTCTCCTCCTGTAAGATAAACCGCTCCATGAGGTTGTTCAGGAGATTTGCCTGACCGTACAGTTCTTCAGCGGAAGCCGCACTCTCCTCTGCTGTAGCGGAGTTACTCTGTACAACGGAAGAAATCTGATCGATACCGATGCTGACCTGCTTCACACCCTTCGCCTGCTCATCGGAAGCCGCCGAAATGTCCGTAATAAAGTGATTAATCTTCTTCGTCTGTGCTGCGACAACATTCAATGATTCCGCTGTCTCTTCAGAAATCTTTGCTCCCTTGTTTACCGCATCAATCGTCTCTTCTATCAAGACACTGGTATTCTGGGCTGCTTTTGCAGACTTCTGTGCAAGGTTTCCTACTTCATCGGCAACAACGGCGAAGCCCTTTCCGGCTGCACCTGCACGCGCCGCCTCAATTGCCGCATTCAGGGAAAGAATATTGGTCTGGAAGGCAATATCGTCAATGGTCTTGATAATCTTACTGATTTCGTTGGACTTCTCCGTGATATCCGCCATCGCCTTCGACATATCGCTCATCTTCTGGTTACTGAGGGATACCGCCTTCTCACTTTCATTACTGAGCTGGGCAACTTCTTCGGAAACCTTTGCCGTATTGCTGATCTTTCCGGAGATATCATCCATCGTAGCGGAAAGCTCTTCAATAGAAGAAGCCTGCTCTGTAGCACCCTGGGAAAGGGTCTGGGAAGCATTACTTACCTGCTCTGCACCAAGGGATACCTGGTTTGCGGAATTGACGATTCCCTTCATGGTATTCGAAAGGTCTCTGCTAATTTCCCTGAGGGACTTCAGAAGCGGGAAGTAAGCACCCTGGTAATACTGCTCATCAGACAGATCCAAACGATAATTTCCCTTTGCAAGTTCTGCAAGTTTCTCCTGCAAATCAGCGATAATCGCACGAATCCGATCCATGATTTCCTTCATGCTGTCTGCAAGAAGTCCAATCTCATCTTTCTTCTTATAAGCAATCTCTACATCGAAATCGCCCTCTGCAACCTTCAGACCGGCATTGGAAATGTTCTGTAACGGCTTCAGGGAACGTCTGACGAAGAAATGGGTCAAACCGGCCAAAACAAGTACTGCAATTAAGGTCACTATATTCGAAAGCAAAATCAAACTGTTTTTTGCCTGGTTATATTCCGCTTCGGAAATGGTAACGCCAATCCACCAGTCTTTATCCCCCACATTAAGCGGAGAGATATAACGTACCACTTTTCCATTTTTCTTGCTGTTTGTCACAACATTGAAAGACTTTCCACCTTCCATACCTTTTGCGATTTTCTCATACGTTTCTTTCGATACCGTATCTTTAAAAGGCTTTGCAATGACGTCCTTATGCATGGAGTAGGCAATATTGCCGCTGCCGTCCAACATATTGACGTAGAGAGAGGGAAATCGGCTATCCTTCTGCTGCAAAATTTCGAAAGTGGAAAGACCCATGTCAACCAGAACAAATCCCTTGTACTCATCATTCACCACAATCGGCACATTGATAGAGAACACCCAGTCCTTCGTATAAACATCCTGATAAATAGATGTCACCTGGGTCTTCTTGCTTTCCTTTACTTTCTTATAATCATCGCCTTCCTGGTAGGATGCGTTGTAGGTTTCCACCTTCCTGTTTTTCGCATCATCCCGGGAAATGTACATCGAATAGTCGTCTATCCCTTTTACGAACCCATTCGGCTCAAAATAAACACCAACGCCGAAAAGATCCTCATTACTGTTTACTGCGGCATACAGAGAGTTAATCAGGGCATTCTCTGCCGCATACTGACTCTTTGTGAGAACCGCATTCTTCACCTTCGACTGGAAAACGGCGGGACCCATTGCCGTAGTCTTGATGGGGTTTCCATCACTATTCACTACCGTCCAAACATCGTCCGTTCCCTTTGCATCCGCTTCATACGAAGCGGTAACACTATCTTTAATGGTTTCCGCAATGGTTTCCGCATTAACCAGAATATTATCTACATCATTCATGGCCATGTGTGACTTATCCACCATATTGCCATCAATCATTTTGTCTACGTAGGTCTTGCTATAATGAATCAGGACTATACCATAAAACAAAAATGCCAAAGCGGATAAGAGTCCTAAAATAAGGGACATCTTTGTACTCAGCTTCAGATTCCTTTTTTCCTTCGATTGATTTTTTTTCTTCTCCTCCATCGTCGTATCCTTCCTAAATGCCAATCCTATCTTGAAGATTTTCGGCATGAAGTACAAAGATATAAGGAACTACGCAGACAAAAAATGTATGAAAAAAGAAATTCCTATTTTTATTTTTTACTCCAGTAGCGAATCTTTGCGTATTCTACCTGCCCGTCATGCTCCCAGCGGATCCAATCCTCTCCTTCATAGTGATAATCTTCTACAAAAGCCGTTCCCGTAATGGGAATATACTCCGGAATATCCGTCGGCATGAAGTTAAAAACCTTGGTTCCGTCCTCTTCCGAATACTCCATCGTGTCATCGAGATGAATCCCTTCCAGTTTCTTTACCCAGTACCTCGTCACACTGCCATCCCGGTTCTTCACATCCTTCTGCCACCAGTAGAGCTTGAAATTGGCATTCTGACGAATCTCGGCACGGTCATGCATCTCTACATTCTTCCCGCGTAAATTTTCCGGAAGATGGTCTTCCTCCTCTGCATCCTCTTGATTTGAAGCGGTTTCTTCCCTGTCCGCGTTCTCTTCTCTCTCCTGAAACAGTCGTTCCTCTTCCTCTTCCAGCCTATCCAGATCGACTCTTTCTATCGGATTGTTGCTTTCAAAAATCGTATTCTCCTCTTTTGTTCCTTCTATATAAAAGTTCGCAGAAAAATCTCCCTGAAACGGTTCTACGATTCTGTTGTTCTCTACATGTACATTCCGAATCGCACCATTGACTTTTTCAAAGTGGATGGAAGAAAGGGCATTTCCATAGAAATCATTGCTCGTTCCCGTCCGAAGAAGAAGATTGTTCCGGATTTCGATCCCATGACTTTCCCCGTCTTTCGGATCATTTTCCTGAAAAGTATACCCGTCAAAAGTCGTCGTTACGCGGATACCGGATCCGGAGAAAATATCTTTGACAAGATTCCCTTCCACAAGATGGTCTTTTCCGCCGTGAATCGCAATTCCTGCTGCACGCCAAATGAGTTCCACCGTATTGTTCTTAAAGCTGTTGTGCTCCGTACTCTTCGCGTTCGTCTCTCCTACGATATTCCCATCTTTGTCATAAAGATGCGCCTTGCTCGCCCACGTCGCAAGTCCGTCATCCCCATTGCCACGAATATCCGAGTTCTCTACTGTTGAATACTTCGTTCCCTGGGCAAAATTCACGCCATCCGCCAGATTGTTTCGGATTCGGCAAGCCTCTATCCGCATATTCGAAGTGTACTGCATTGCTTCTTCCGGCTTATAGTCGCCAATCCACGCACCGCATTCGAAGTGTTCTATCCAGAGATCATGCAAATGAGAGGCTTCCTGAATGACTCCGCAGATTCCTTTATAATTTGCCTTCTCATCATAGCGGGAGGAAAGCGCGGAATCCATGTAGAAATCGGACAGTTCTACCTGCTTACTGCTGTTTGCAAATTCCATTCCTCCGCCGCCTTTTTCCGTACTTTTGAAATGAAGCTTGGTGTACCATATCCCCGCACCGCTGATTTTCACCTCACGCGCATCGAAAACGAGTCTCCTGTCAAAGTCAAACTGCCCTTCGGGAATATAGAGTTCTTTTTTTTCGCTTACTGCCTGTTTCAGCGCATCTTCAAAAGCCTTGGAATCATCCTTCCCGTCATTCGCCTTTGCATTGAAAGGCGCGTCCGTTACGGAAATGCTGTTCTCCGGTCTCTCCTTCACCTCTCCTGCTTCTTCCGTCTCGATAAAATCAATTCCCGGTACAGCGTTTCCTTCCCCCTTGTTTCGGATGGCAAGGACATCTCCCTCTTCCAAATGAACCCGTTCTCCCGTATTCTTCTTTAAAAGAAAGTGCGTCTCGTCAAAACGAAATCGTGCATGGGATCCGCTTACCTTGGTATCATAGGCTTTATTCTCCCGGATATACTGCCATGCCCGGCTTCCGTCAAGCTGCACGGTCTGTAAAGATTCCCAATTTTTCTCTCCTTTTTTCTGGAGGAGAATCTCTACATCCGCTCTTTTATTTTCCGGAACCGTATAACGGATGTCCACAGCATCTGCAGGCTTCGTCATCGTAAAACGAATCGCGCTGTCCTTATTAGGAAGGGCAACATAAGCCTGATTGGATGCCTCCATCGCATCCGACTCAAGCTTCGCATTCTCCCGATTTTCTTCTTTCTCTCCATTATATTCCCTAAGATTTTTGAGCACGGCCCCGGAAAAACCGATTCCCTCTTCCGCTTCATAACGCGTATAAGGAAGTTCCGCACCATACCCCTCCTGTATCTCGTTCACTTTCTCCGCCTTCGTCTCTGCGTAGGCAGGACGAACGGAGAAGGCACTAAATACCGTGACGGTACAAAGACAGAAAAGCGGTTTACAAAGTCTTCCCCGGACTTGCTCCACTCTTTGTCCATCTCTTCTGCCATTTTCTCTAATGTCTACCCGGTTGCCTTTTTTCATACTATCTTTTCCTTTCTTTCGAAATCGAACAGAGTGGTTTTTCCGCAGAGTCTTCCGGCGGTCTTTCCTCCACTATTCTTTTTCCGGTTTCCGTAAACTCTTGTATTGTATTCCCCTTTTCGAAATATAAAAGTACAGACTCTTTTCCAAAATCTTAAATTGGCTTAAATTTTTAATGAATATAAGTTTTTTAAAATTTAATTAATTTTAAATATATACCCTTATATTTTTTCGACCCTCTTTCTAAAAAGATTAGAAAATTCCTTTTCTTTCTTGCATTCCTATTCCTCTTCCCGTATCCTTTTAGAGTAGACACGATAACACAGAGTTTGTGTAAGATCTTGTTAGGAGGAAAATACTATGGCTAAAGTAAAGTTTTTCTATGTAAGCGGTTGTCCTTACTGCGCACAGGCGAGAAAAGCCAGAGAAGAACTGATTCAGGAGAATCCGGAATATAAGAAAGTAGAGTTCGAAGAAATCGATGAAGGAAAGCATCCGGATATCGCTGACCGATACGATTATTACGCTACACCGGCTATGTTCGTAAATGAAGAGAAGATTTATGAAGCCCACATCGGCGAAAAGTACGATGAGGCAAGGGAAAATGTAAAAAAAGTCATGGACGCCGCACTCCGTGCCTAAATCGCATACCCGAAAGTCCTGCTCCAAGAAAGCAGGCAGTTTAAAAGAGGATTCTTTCGAATCCTCTTTTTTCGTTATCGGACAGATCGTGTGCGCTAAAAGCTTATCGTGCGTTATAGGACAAAACGTGTTGATAGCGCATCCCAAGCAATAGCTCCTCCTATCAGCGAATCGCGCATCTCTCACTCTGCCCTTTGGATACAGTCTGCAAAGCTTGCACGAAGGAAGTTGCACAGAGCCCTCGGATTCAAAACAAGTTGCACGCCCCTTCTGCCTGCTGAGATGATGAAGCTTTCTCTCTTCTCCGCTTCCTCCTGGATAAAGGTCGGAAACGCTTTCTTCATTCCGACGGGACTACAGCCTCCCCGAATATATCCGGTAATGCCCTGGAGGTCTTTCATCGGAATCATTTCCACCTTCTTATTGCCGGACACCTTCGCACACTTCTTCAGATCGAGCTCTTCCGCAACCGGAATCACCATCACAAGATACCCCGTTTTGTCCCCTTTCAGAACCAAGGTCTTATATATACACTCCGGTGAAACCCCGAGAACTTCCGCTACATGAACGCCGGACAAATCATTTTCATCCACAGGATACTCCCGCTCCTCATAAGGAATCTTCGCCTTATCCAAAATTCGACACGCATTGGTCTTCAACTCTTTTCCCATGCTATCCCTTTCCTTTCTCCTATACAGTTTCTCTGCTTTCCGCTCTCATTTATGCTACAATACCGAAGTACGGTTCTATTGATTTTTACAACTGAAAGGGTTTTATGAAAATATCTTTACGTTTTGCTTATCCGATTTTCGCTATCGCCTTTACCCTCTCGATTTACTTTATTCTGTTCGTAACCGCCTTTGACGTTGCTTGCTACGCCGACCTCTCCTATTATAAAAAAGAATTTGTAAAATACAACGTAGAGAAGACGCTGGAAGACTATCGGGAAGAGCATATTCCGCTTTCCGATTTGGAAAATGTCATGCAGGAGACGCTTCGCTATCTTCGCGGAAAACGAGAGAACCTTCTGATTTCCGTACAGGTCAACGGACAGACGGAAAACTTCTACCGGGAAGACGAGGCCTCCCACATGGCGGATGTCCGCAATCTTTTTCTGAAAGTCCTGACGCTTCGAACCATGTGCCTCTTGACTACGCTTGCCATCCTCTTCTTTCTCCTCATTCTCGAGCATGGGAAAGCCTTTTTTATTCTGGGAAAGGGATTCTTGCTGTCCTCCGCGGCACTGCTTCTCTGCCTGCTGCTCTTCTCCCATTATGCCGCATCCCACTTTGATACAGCCTTCACTACCTTTCATCATATCTTTTTCTCGCAGGGAAATTGGGAATTTGACCCTGCTTTAAGCCGCATGATTGATATCATGCCCGAGGCTTTTTTTCAAGACACCGCATTTCGTATTCTTCTTTATTTTCTTTCTGCCCTCCTCCCCTCTCTCCTTCTCTCTTTCTTCTTTATGAAAAAAGGGCAAGCCTGGGGATATCCGGAGGAATAAGAAATGCATAGCGGAGGAATAACGAAGGTGACTTACCTTATTACTAGGAGGAAATATGGAAGAATATAAAATAGAGGAGCGTAGAGCCGTCCTGGTTGGCGCAGAGTTCCCCCATAACACGGATTTCGAGCTGGATATGGAAGAGCTTTCCGAGCTCTGCAAAGCGCTTTCCATTCGTCCTCTGACCACGCTCACCCAGAGCCTCCCGACAGAAGATAAAGCGACATTTATCGGTAGCGGAAAGGTAGAGGAAGTAAAAGAAGCCGTTCTCTTTCATGAGGCAAATCTGGTGCTCTTCCTGAATCCCCTTTCTCCCTCCCAACTCCACAACCTGAGTAAAGCACTCCCTGCGGAAGTGATAGACCGCACACAGCTGATTCTCCGTATCTTCTCCGAGCGGGCGAAAACCAAAGAAGCAAAAATCCAGGTTAAATATGCCACACTGGAGTACATGCTGCCCCGTCTTGTGGGACTCAGGGAAAATCTCTCCCGTCAGGGCGGCGGCGCAGGAGCACTCTCTAATCGTGGTGCAGGAGAAAAGCAGATTGAGCTTGACAGACGAAAGATACAGGATGAAATGGCTCTTCTACGAAGAGAACTGAAAAAGCAGGAAGCCGTTCGAAAAGTAAAGCGACAGAAAAGAGAAAACTCCACTCTTTCCCGCGTCGCTCTGGTCGGCTATACCAATGCGGGAAAATCCAGTCTGATGAATGCACTTCTTTCTTTTAGTAAAGAGCAGCTCGCAGAAGCTGTGGAAGAAAAGGATATGCTCTTCGCAACACTGGATACCACAATACGAAGAATCGTCTTAGAAAAAGGAGAGGAATTTCTCCTCGCTGACACCGTCGGGTTCATCCGCTCGCTTCCCGATAAATTATTGGATGCTTTTCACAGTACCCTGGAAGAAGCCGTGGAAGCCGACCTCATCCTACAGGTCATTGACTACAGCGATCCAAACTACCGGAAACACATGGATACAACCGTGGAAACTTTGAAGAAACTGGGGGCAAGCCATATTCCAACACTTTATATCCTAAACAAATGTGATAAAGTGCTCCCTTTAGAGACCCTCCCGAAGCTTCGGGGAGAGAAACTCTACATCTCCGTAAAAGAGGGAATCGGCATAAAAGAAGTCGCGGATGCCGTAACAAAAGCCCTTTCCGCGCGCCTTCGGCCAATCAAGGTCCTCCTCCCCTATAAAGAATCCGCATGGGAAAACCGGATCCGTAGTGAAGGAAAACTGCTTTCCCTGTCGTACGAAGAAGAGGGAATCCTGCTCCAGGCAAGAGTGCCGATCGCCTTAGAAGAAAGACTAAAACCCTATCAGCTGGAAGTATAGATTCGGGCCATAACAAGCACGAGTACAGCGAGTGCGCGTTTCATACCGACGCCTACACCCAAACGAGAGCGGCGTTAAGGAAGGGTTGTCGGCGATGGTTTCGCGAATATGCATAGATATGGTGGAGCCA
>JABZIV010000044.1 GCA_015258095.1 Lachnospiraceae bacterium | reverse complement strand
ATAAAACTCCTGCTTCGATTATTCCTGACAAATCTTGCCAATTCTTCTGATGTCTCTACACCAAAATCTTTGATATGCAATGTTGATTCCATCACAGAATCTTTATCAAATTCATACTGATTAAGGACAGCGTTGCCTCCATAGATCCTGGCAACTCTCCTCGCCATTTTTTCTGCCTGTTCCCGTATCTCAGTTAAATAAAATCCTCTTCCAAAATCTTTATATGGTCGACACATGGCTAAATTGATTTCTTTAATATTAATATTACTTCCATGATATAAAAGCATCAGTACCTCCCTCCATTTTTTCTACAGAGTACTGCGAGATCATCCACTGCATCTTCTATGCTTAAAGTATGTTCAATATCATAGTTTTCTTTCAGAAATTGAATTCCCTTATATTGATCGAGATATTGAAAAGCGGTTTTCCCCGAAATTTGGAATTGCTTCGCAAACTCGTGTACACAGGCTACCGTATAGTTAATTCTTTTTTTCAATTCGCTCATCACTTCTCCTCTCTACATTTTTCCCAATAAGGATTCCGTCCACAGCTTCTAAAAAAGAGGGAAAGTAGGGGAAAGCCGGCTTTCCTTCTTTTCTTGCTCTCTCTCTTTCCTCCGCGCCATAGCCGGTGCCGAGAAGGATGGGATGCACGCCGAAAGCCAGTCCCGCTTCGCAGTCCAGGAGTTTGTCCCCGATCATATACGACCGGGAAAGCCACTTCTTCCGCTCCGGAGAGCTCTGATTCTCTCTCTCCAGCATATCCCTTTCTTTCGCACTGAGGGTATACGCGGATTGCACAGGAGCGGACAGCGCGGTCGAAAGGTCGGATATGTTCCTCCTCTCTACTTTCTCTACACTCTCTACACTCTTCCCAGGCGGGGTTTCTCCCTTTTCTTTTCCCCTTAAAAGAAGATCCCACTCCGCCTGATAGAAGAGTCCTGCTTTCGGTTTTCTGCACGGGCAGTCCACTTTGTAGGGCGGGATCGCCTCCGGATGATGCGGGCAGTAATAGATCCCGGACAGCGTAACCCCTTCTTTCGCCAGTGCTTCTCTCATGAAGCGATGCACATTTTCCGCGTCTTTTTCTGTATAATATCCTCTTCCGATTCCTGCCTGATTGGTCAGCACAACAAGGGTAAATCCGCTGTCATACAGGCGCTTCATTCCTTCTACGACTCCCGGAAGAAAACGAAAGTCCTCTACCTTATGCAGGTAGGAGACTTCCTCATTGATGGTTCCATCCCGATCCAAAAATACGGTTTTTTGCAGCATAATGGCACTTTACTCCTTTTTTGCAACTTTCCGTACGGTACCTCTCATTACACAATCTTTCCGGATTGGACATCTGCCTGAAATCTTCTGTAATCCTCCGGCACACCGATATCCATAAAGTAACCGTCCGAAGGCAGGGCATGGATACTTACGGAACGGGAAAGCCAAGCGGGAATACAATCGTTTTCGAGACTTTGTTTTCCGGCGGGAATCTTTTCAATCAGACTTTTCTTCATGACATAGATTCCGCCATTGATTTCTCCTCTTCTCGGCGTAGTCTCTCCGCTGCCGCTCTGCTTCTCATTCCAGCGAAGGATCCTGCCGTCCGTATCCTTCACGATAGCGCCGTAACGCGAGATATCCTCTATTTCCCGACTTGCAATCGTCATATCGGCGCGCTTCATTCTCTGCTCCTGAAAGAGGCTCCTATAATCCGTATCGAAGTAGGTATCCGCATTGAGAACGAGTACATCCTCTTCCTGCATCTTCGGGAGGGCATTCCGTATTGCTCCGCCGGTTCCGAGCGGGCTTTCTTCATAGGAATATGCGATAGAAATCCCGTATTCTCTGCCGTCCCGAAAGTATGCTTCAATCTGTTCTCCCATATAACCAAGGGCAAAGATGAAGCGCTCCACGCCTTTTTCAGAAAGCATACGCACGAAGTAGTGGAGAAAAGGCTTTCCTGCAATATCCGCCATCGGCTTCGGTCTGTCCGAAACCACGGAACGAAGCCGTGTTCCGAGTCCTCCACATAAAAGTATCGCTTCCATAACGGACTCCCCTTTCTTTATCCTTCCTGTTTATGCAGCTCAAAATCCTCTGCAATCTTCCGATAAACGGCATCCGGAAAGAAATGCTCCGCGATATACTCCACCGCTTTCTTCGAATACTCCCGAATGGCGGGAAGATTCTGATACAAGAGCACCGCCTGGTCTGCAAACTTTCGCGGATCATCCTCTATCACCATCACCTCTTCCGCCTTTTCGATGCCTTCCGCGCCGCAGGAAGTGGTGAGTACTGCCGCTCCTTCATGCAAGGCTTCGATGACTTTTCCTTTCACTCCGGCACCGTAACGGAGCGGCACCGCCACGATACGACTCTTCTGATAGAGTGCATGAAGCTCTTCGTCACTGACAAATCCAAGCACTTCGACCCCGTCCTGCTGCCCGAGTGCCGCGACTTTTTCCGTGACATGGCTTCCGACAATACGGAAGGGTGCATCCGGAAGTTGCCTCCGAATAAAGGGAAGAATCTCCTCGCAAAACCAAAGCACCGCATCCTCATTTGGCGGATGGGCAAAGCCTCCTACAAAGAGGATGCCCTCTCTTTCTTCCCCGATCTTCTCCACTACCGCAGGTTTATCGAAGACATACGCGGTAATCGCCTTCACCGGGATGCTTTCATCAATCCGGTGAATCTCCTCTACTTCAAGAGAAGACGGGTAATAGCTGATCGCCGCTTTTTCCATCACGGAGAATTCCAAATTCCGAAAATACTGGGCTTCTTCCAGAATCTCCGCCTTGTGCTCAAGCTCATATTCCCTCTGCAAACGGAGAAAATGCAGGTCATGCCCGTAGAAGATAATCTTCCAGTCTGTATGCTCTTTGATAAAGTCAATATACTTCGTTGCAATGTGCGGCCGGTTCAGATAGGCGATGTTGATCATCTCCTTATTTCGTTCCATGTAATTCCAGATATCTCCCTGCATTCCGGTGCCGTAGAGGACTTCGATGCCGAGTTCCTCCAGTGCCCCCGTGTAGGGCTCTTCTTTCAGGAAATTGTCCCCCAGGAACTTCACCATAAAGCCCTTTTCGGTAAGCATCTTCAGATACTGGTAGGTCGTTTTGGATCCGGCGTCCTTATCAAAGGTCGGAACATAGTGGTCTACGAACAGAATATAGCACTTCCCCTGTCCCCGCTCCCTTGCACGGAACGGATTCGGATTCCCGGTATTCACATACTGTGCTTTCAGTTCTTCCTTCCACTTCTCCTTAAACTTCTCCTGATTCACCTTCTGATAGCGCTTTAATCCGCTTCCCTCCACATCGGTACCGTTGGAAATGCCCTCATAGTGAATGACTTTCGACTTCGGCTCATAAAGCACCTTGAATCCTTTTTTCCGAACAGAAAAAGCGAGATCCGAGTCTTCGCAATATGCCGGCGCAAAAAGTTCATCAAAGCCTCCGATTTCCTTCCAAAGGGAGCTTCGAATCATAATTGCCGCACCGGAAATATAGTCCACTTCTTTCACATAATTGTATTCGGGGTCGTCCGGATTCTGTAATCTTCCGTAGTTCCATCCGGAAGCATCCGACCATATAATCCCGCCGGCTTCCTGTAATCTTCCATCGGGATAGACCAGTTTCGACCCCACCATGCCGGCATCAGGCCGCCGCTCAATCAGGGCAACAAGGGAGGAAAGCCAGCCTTCCGTCACCTCCGTGTCATTATTTAAGAAGAAAATGTATTCGCCCCGGGCGAGTGCAGCCGCCTGATTACAATTCTTCAGAAAGCCCATATTTTCTTTATTCCGCGCAATCACGAGATTCTCTGCAAAGAGGCGAAGATCCCTCGTTGCGTCCTGGGACACGTCATCTGCAATAATCACTTCATACGGCGTCTCTTCCTGCCTGGTATTCCGAAGAATGGATTGTAAGCAGCGATAGGTATAGTGAATCTGGTTGTAACACGGAATCACGATACTGACCTTCGGTTTCTCCACCTTATCAAAGCGCAGCTTTCCTCCCTCCGCATAGGCCTCTCCTATCCTGAAATGCCCGACAATCCGGTTTCTCCCGTCGGGAAAGAGGAAGAGGGGAATCGTCTTCACCGGATGCAGAAAGGTATAGGCAAAATAGTGCAGAATCAACCTTCTCCGGCTTTCTTTCGGAAAACGCTGATTGAAAATCTTTACAAGCTTCCTTGTGCAGCGCGAAAGTAAAGTCTGATGCCGATGAAGATACTGTAATTCTCTCTGCATCGCATCGATATCGTTTTCATGCGTTTTGATAACACTTTCCAGATTGCCTACGTGTACCTGTGTAAGGCGAAGTACCTCTCTTTCCTTCTTTAAAGCAAGGTCTTTATCCTTCACTTCCTCTTGCAGATGAAGGATATGCCTCTCTTTCTCCTGAATCGTCCGTTTCTGCTTCTGAAAATTCTCCGGACTGAAGCGTCCTTCCCGATAAGCCCAGGAATTACTGCCTTCATTTTCTCCGTGTACCATCTGTTGAAAGTCTCCTTCTTTCTTCTCTTCGGCAAGAAGCTCCGGCTTTCCTATGGAGAAGAGGCGGAAGAAACTTTCCTCATCCTTATACTTCAACTTACTTTTAAAACTTTCATACCAATAGTGCAGAATCCGATACTCCAGGAAGCTTCTTTCCACGCCTTCCGGAAAAACCCACTCGCAGTCAATCAGAACGGCTTTGTCCTGCACCATCAGAACATTTTCAAAAAGAAGGTCATAGTTTGCCGGGCAAATCCACTCTTCCGTACCGAGAATCAACTCCAGCGCTTCATGAAGTTCCTTCACCGGTGCTTTCCCTTCTACTATCAGCTCTCCCAAAATCTCCGAAATGCTCTTCCCTCTTAAAAAAGGATACGCGATGTAAGACAGAGAATCGGACGACTCATACGCTCTTCTGAATTGCTTTTCCTGCAATACTTCGATATTTCGCCCCGAAAAAAAGGCCTCCATAAGCTTCCGCTTCTCGGGAAGAGACTCAATGTGCGGATTGGCGTCCTTCGTGATTCCCTCTTTTAAGACGAGTTTCTCCCCTTTTTTCTCGGTTAAAATCTCCGTTTTTATCGCATACTGTGGAAGTCTTGCCGCATTGTACTTGATGTAATCCACTCTCTTACTGTGTATATCTTTCATCGAAGAGATGCCGGCGTCTTCCGTTCGAAAACTGTACAAAAAGCAAGGGGCAAAGGTCGGAAATACGCCTTCCTGCACAAGCGCCGTGACGCTCTCCTCTTCTTCCCCTTCTTTCGGAAGTCTATCCTTCGTATAAAAATGCACAGGGTACCCCAGGGTGGGAAGCGGAAAATAAATCCGCTCCTCTCCCTTTTCATACTTTGCCTTTAAATTCTTGCCGATACTCTGCAAATCGAACAAAGTAGTATACGCATAGTTTTCTTCCCGATAAGCCGTTGCCAGGCTTTCCAGGCTCTTTTCATTTCGGATCCCGAGAAGCAACTCTCCTCCCGGAAGAAGATACTTCTCTATCAGCGTAAAAAGCATTTCCTGCAAAGAGTCGCGAAACAAGGAAAGAAGCTTCCCGGAGAGTGCCGGAATCAGGACATAGTCATACTGCCCTTCTTCCATACGAAGGCCGAGCCTCTTTACTTTCGGTCGAATCCGAGACGCATAAATCTCTTCCACATCCTTCTCTGCAAGAAGCAATACTTTTGCGTCGCGCTCCAGTCCTCCCCCTGCCGGAAAGAAATTAATCCAGTCAATGAGATTGCCTTGATAGTCTTCCAGTGTCATCCTTCGTGCCTTTCCAGAGTCACTTTCGACTCCATATCATAAATCCCTACCGTATTCTTGTTGGACAGCACGGTGATACTCGTGATGTCGTACTTTCTGTCATAGACCGTGTGCTCTCCGCCTTCAAAACCCGTACAGGAAATCGAGAGTAAATACTCTCCTCCCTGCAAGTTCATCTTCTGTGTAAAGGAGCAAAGATACTCGTCTCCCGCCTTGACGGACGGAATATTTTCTCCTTCAAAAAGGGTATTTGTCCCCGTGAGATCCATGCCCCGCTTATCCTTTATCGTGAAGGTGAAAATGGGCGCCGCAATCTCGGCATGGAAGCGAATCCTCTCTTTGATAGTGAAGCTCTCCCCTTTCACAAGGATATTGCTGAGCTTTCCTTCATGGTCAAAAATACCGAAATCATATATCTCCGCTTTGCCGTTTCCATAAAGCTGTGCGGAAGGATTGATTGCCATTTCCTCTTTCATAAGACGTGGTGCAGAGGATGTTGTCCCGCTTTCTTCCTGTCCGGAATAAAGTGTCCCTCCCCGCTCTGAAAGAGGTGCGCCTTCCTGCCTTTTTCCGCTTTCCTGCGTCCCGGAAGCCTCTTCCCGCCTGTTCTCCCTTCCTTCTCCGAGGAAGTCCTGTTCCTCCACAAACTTCTCCGCATCAGGATTCTTTCCTGCAAGAATCTTCTTGTACTGATCCACCATCTCTCCGGGAAGTCCTTCTCCCACTTTCTTTCCTTTGTTGAAGAGGATTACTCTGTCACAGTACTTCATCACGGAGCCGAGGTCATGGGTCACCATCAGAATCGTCGTGCCCTTCTTCTTCAACTCATCCATCCGGTGATAGCACTTTGCCTGGAAGAAAACATCGCCGACAGAGAGCGCCTCGTCCACAATCAGAATCTCCGGATCGATGGAGATATACAGAGCGAAGGCAAGGCGGACAAACATACCGCTGGAATACGACTTGACCGGTTGGTTCACGAAATCTCCGATGTCTGCAAAATCGAGGATATCGGGTAATTTCTTGTCCATTTCCTCCTTGCTGATGCCCATCATCGTTCCGTTCATATAGATGTTCTCAATACCGGTGTAATCCTGATTGAAGCCTGCACCGAGTTCCAGAAGAGCGCAAATGCTTCCTCTGGTTTCCACCGTACCGCCGGTCGGGGTAAGCACGCCGGTAATAATCTTCAGCATCGTGGACTTTCCGGATCCGTTCGTCCCGATGATGCCCACTGCCTCTCCCTTCTTCACGGAGAAAGAAATATCTCTTAAGGCAAAGAAGTCCTTGTGATAGGACTTTTTTCTGATACTGACACTTTCCAGCAATCGATCGATCGCACGGTCATACAGTCTATAGACTTTGCTGACATCCTTTACCGAAATCAGCTCTTCTTTTTCCAACTTTTCTTCCTCTTTCAACGATGCTCCTCACTCTCTATCCGCATTCTGCATCTTTCTGCCTTCTTTTCAGACATTTGGAGAAATTATACCATTCTTCAGAATTTCGGTCAAAGATAAAAGGACTGCCGCAATATGCGACAGCCCTTCGTCTTCATCTTAATCTACCTGGTATGGAAGCAATGCAATGTGACGAGCACGCTTGATTGCTGTGGTAATGGCTCTCTGGTGAGATGCGCAAGTACCTGTGATTCTTCTGGGAAGAATCTTACCTCTTTCGGAAATAAACTTCCGAAGTGTTCCGATATCCTTATAATCTACCGGCTTGGACTTCTCTCCGCAGAAAGCACAAACTTTCTTTCTGCTGCGGAATCCTGCTCCGGCTCTTCTCGGTTTCTGTGAACCGCCTTTATCTGCCTTCTGAAATGCCATGGCTTTCCTCCTTCATCGGCAAGCTTTCTTGCCTTCTTTCATCCTGAGGAAAACTTCCCAACCTAGGTGAAGGGGAGTCCCTCGTCCTCTACCCCATCAGGTATACTCATAAATCCTTCGCTCAAGTCATCGCTACCGCCCATAAACGGACTGTTCGAATCCTTGGAATAGGAAGCAGCGCCTCCCTGTCCTTTACTATCCGCGAACTCCTGATCATCCACAATGATGTCTGTCGTATATACGGTCTGTCCGTCTTTGTTCTGATAACTTCCGGTTTGAATGCTTCCCGATACAAGCATACGCATACCCTGATGCATATACTTCTCCGCGAACTCCGCTCTCTGTCCGAAAGCTACACAACGGATGAAATCTGCTGTAGGCTGACCGTCTCCCTGGTTCCTTCTGCCTCTTCTATCCACTGCAAGAGTGTATCTTGCGATAGCCAGGCTATTCTCCCCTTGGGAATACCGAATCTCAGGATCTCTTACCAATCTACCCATTAGGATAACTCTGTTCATCTTTTACTCGCTTTCCGCTTGCTTATTCCGCTACAGTTTCTGCTGCGGTCTCCGTTGTCTTCGCCTGTGTAACTTCTTCCGGCTTAACAACAAGATAACGGATTACCGGCTCCATGATACGAACCTGGTTCTCGAGCTCGTTTGGCGTATTCGCATCGCCGGTGAACGGGATGAAATAGTAGTAGGCTTCTTTCATGTGCTGAATTTCATAAGCCAGTCTCTTCTTTCCCCACTCTTCGATGTTTTCAGAAACAGTGCCATTGTAACGAGTGATAAATCCCTTGATCTTTTCAATGGCTGCCGCTCTCTCTTCATCATCGAGCTTCGCACTGAGAACAACGCATAACTCATACTTGTTCATTCGCTTTTACCTCCTTATGGTCTCTGGCCTTTCCTTTTGGAAAAGCAAGGAATCGTGATACAGTCGCATATTGTAGCAAAAAATCTAGCTTTCCGCAAGCTAAATATCGTCTCTAAAGTAAAGTCTTTCCTTCGAAAGTCTCTCCAGGAGTTCTGCCTCGTCTTCCCTAGGGTACCCCGTATAGGATAGGAAGAGCTCCTTGTTCAAAATCTTCATCATCACAAGCGGATTCTCCGGAAGATCGCCTTCCGCGCTGTACTTCTCCGCCTGCTTCCTTCTTTCCAGAAGTTCTGCGCTTTCTACGGCAAAAAGCTGATAGTCCGAAAGTCGCACCGGCTTATCCTCGGTCACAAACTGCGCCACCGTCCGGAAACCGAATGGCGTATAAATGCGTTCGTCCACCGGAATCAGGAAGCAAAATGCCTCCCCCTCTTCCTTTAAGAGCTGAAAGCTGTAGCGGAGAAGCTCGCCCATGATGCCTTGCTTTCTTTTCTCCTTCTTCGTTCCCACGGCGAAAATATAGGTGGAGCGAATCTCTCTTCCAAAGAAAGAAAGGAGAAAAGGATTCAAATGGAGCATCGCAATCATCTCTCCGTCTTCTTCCATCGCAAGAATACGCTTCGGTCGCTTTCGATAATAAAAATCAAGAAATGCTTCCGTGTCTTCCGGAAAAATCTCTCTATAAAGCGGTCTTGTCCGCTCCTCTTCCTCGACGGTTTTAAGAAGCAGTATCTTCCTGCTCATACTGGCTAACCTCTTCTTCAAACTTATCCACTACATAGTTCTCGTAGCCCTTGAAATCTTTCTGCAAAACCATAAACTTTCTCGCAAAGCCGATCGGGTTATAACTTTCTTTCGCTTTTCGAAGTCCCAGAAGACCCATATCGTCCTCGCGGTTTACAAGCTTTGCCTCCGGAAACTCATGAATCAGAAACTCCTGGTTGATAATCTGATAAATGCCCGGAATCTCGGGATTCCCCTTCTCGATGGAGATACTCGCCATCTGCTCTCTGGGGTTGTACGCGCCGATAGAGAAGGCTTCCAGTCTCCCGTCAATAAAGATTCCTCCGATACGATGTTCGATGCTCATACAGTTCTGTAAAACTTCGTGAATGCCCTTCACTTCATATTCCAGGGTTTCCTCTCCGTTTCCTTCTTCCTTCACCCGCGACTGATACCAACGATCCAGAAAATCCCAGACCACTTCCTTCTGGTCACAACGAATCGTGCGATACTCCCAGCGCCCTTCATATTCTCTCTTGAACTTATTCACCAGGTTCTTCTTCTTATGAAAACGCTTTCCGGGTAAAGTCCGAAGTTCTTCCGCGTCATAAAGGTAGTCCTTGAAGTCCTCTTCCTCTTTCACGAGATAACGCGGGTCTTCTTCCAAAGCAAGGCTCTTCACCGCTCCTTCATCCGCAAGATAAATCTTCAGCGGTTTCTTCAGAACCTGATTGAAATAGGACTCAATCTCTTTGAAATAAAGCGGAAGATCCGCTTCATCACAGTAAGGCATCCCCGTATACTGCTCTCCGTCCCGTTCCATCAGAAGAAAGAGCGCTTTGTCGCCTTCCTCTGCCACCTTGATATCATAATAATCCTGCCAGAGATAACTATCGAGCGCGCAGCTATCACAGGTTTTATTCGGTCTTCGATAAAAAAACGGCGCTATACGGGGGGAATCTTCTACACGTATCCTTGAAAATTGCAACTTACTTGCATCCTGCATAGTTGTTCTTTCCTTTCCTTCCATCTACACTTTCGGCTTAACATCATACCACAGAATGCGAGAAGTTAAGGAAAAAAATCGGATTTCCTCCTTTCTTTATTCTTTTTTTATCTTTCCATAGGCTTCATTAGAAATAAGCTTCTCTGTAGACTCCTCTCTAATGATTTCCTCCAATTTAGCATGGGAAATGACAAGCGAACAGTCCCCACATTCGGATAATATCGGGATAAAGATAAGGTCTTTGTCGCTCCGCAAAATAGGAAAAAAGTTCTCCCTATCCTTCGTTTATGCCGTAGATTTCCTTCAATGCATCCGTATATTCTCCGTCCTTCTTGTAGACGACAAGAGGAGGCAGCACACGAAGCTCAACCCCCGCATCCTTCACCGCCTCCAGAAGAAAGAGCTTTGCCTCTCCTTCCACATAAGAGTGAACCATCTGTAAGCGTTTCGGCTCGAGTTTTTCTTCCCGTAAAATGCTGATAATCTCCGCCATTCTCTTGGGTCTATGCACAAGGAAGAATTTTCCTCTCCCTTCCAAGGCAAAGGCTGCCGCTCTCGCCACGTCCGAAAAGCGGCATAGAACCTCATGGCGCGCAACCCACTTCTCCGACTCCGGATTCTGTAAATCCCCCTGCATATAGGGCGGATTTACTGTGACCGCCTGAAAACGGTGCCGCAGTTTCTCTCCGTTGTCCAGTCTCAGTTCTTCCATCCGGCAAAGATCCCCTCTCAGCACCTGCATTCTTTCTTCTTCCCGGTTCATGGCAATGGAGCGTTTCGCCAGTGCCACCGCCCTTTCCTGCACTTCCACTCCGACGAGTTCACGGGCTTCGGTTTTCGCCGCAAGGAGGAGCGGAACAATCCCGTTTCCCGTACAAAGGTCGAGAACGCGCATCCCTTTTCGCACTGCATCCTTAGCAAAAGCGGCAAGCAATACGGCATCGATTCCATAACAAAAGGCTTCCGTATCCTGCACAATACGGTAGCCTTTACACTGTAAATCATCTATTCTTTCCAAAACGCACTCCAAATCCGTTTCTCTTATTCTGTACCTTCCGCTTGTCTATAATACTACAAAAAATGGATCTCTCCGCCTACTCTAAATCCATCTTTCTGCGAGGCTTAAACTTCAACTCGGAGACGGCATACTCTCTCAGTTCTTTCTCATCTTCCTTCTCCAAATTAACGACGAGCTTCACTCTCTGGTTTAAGACGGAAACGGAAACCACCTCTCCCTTCAAGCCCTCTTTCGTCGTCACAAAATCGCCCAGCGCCGGCAGTTTGGAATTCAAGAAATGATACACTTCTTCTTCATTCTTCAAACAGCACATCAGCCTTCCGCATACGCCCGAAATACTGCTGGGGTTCAGGGATAAGCCCTGGTCCTTCGCCATCTTGATGGATACGGGGGCAAATTCCGAAAGATAGCTATGACAGCAGAGCGGTCTGCCGCATACGCCATAGCCGCCGAGCAGTTTCGTCTCATCTCGCACGCCCACCTGCCGAAGCTCAATCCTTGTACGGAAAATGGACGCGAGGTCTTTCACCAGGGCGCGAAAGTCCACTCTTCCTTCCGCCGTGAAGTAGAAAAGCGCCTTTCCCTTATCAAAGGTGTACTCCACTTCAATTAACTTCATGGCCAAACCGTGTTCCTGTATCTTCTTCTGGCAAACCGCATAGGCTTCTTTCTCCAGTTTGTGATTTGCCTCATACTGTGCTTTGTCTTCTTCCGTCGCCTTCCGCAGAATCTCCTTTAACGGGGCAACAATCTTTTCATCCGGCACTTCTTCATTTTCCAAAAGTACCTCTCCGTACTCTACCCCGCGCGAGGTCTCAACGATGGCATATTCTCCTCGTGAAAAGCTCATTCCTTTCGGAGAAAAGTAATATACCTTTCCCGCGGTCCGAAACTTCACGCCGATTACTTCTGTCATAGAACAAAACTCCTATCCTTCTTCATGCAGTAGGAAAAATAAATCCAATATCTGTAAGGGACTCTGCACGTTATAGGTCTTTCCCATCCTGTAGCGCTCCATATAGGCACTCCATTTTCCCAAAAGACGGAAAGAATAGCGCTTCGCCATCTCCTGAAGATTAGGCGATGCTTCTTTCTCATACAGCTGATCCACAGACTTCGTGCATTTATAGCATAACACATCCCTTAAAATAATATCAAGAAAGCAAAACAAATCCGCACTGTCCACCGTTCCGAGCTCATCCGCGAAGTCCTGCATCTCTCCCTGCTTTTTATAGGGGATGTCTTTTAGAAAAGGAAGGAGCCTACGGAGTACCGGATCTTCCGAAAAAGCCTGTACACGGCGCGCGGTATCCATTTCTCCGGCAAAAATCTTCACCACTCTACTCAGTACAGTAGGGAGAAGTTTTGTTTCATTCTGTGCAAAGAGCAGGATAATCACATGATTTGGCGCTTCTTCCAGTGTCTTCAGAATGGCGTTCTGCGCTTCTACGGTCATTTTGTCGCTGTGTTTCAGAAAATACAGCTTATACTCTCCTTCTTTGGGGGATATATCCGCCGTTCCTTTTACTTCTTCCCGGATCTGATCCACACCGATACTGCTCTTCTTTCCTCCGCCCGGCTTATCTTGAAAATCAACAAGAATACAATCGGGATGCTCTCTCTTCTTCACGCGCAGGGCAATATTTTCCCGATACTGCTCTTTCGTCGCAAAGCCCTTCTCCTGAAAATGTGTCCCTTCCGAAAGGATAGAAATGGCAAACTGATTGGCAAGGGCATCGAGCTTCTCTTCTTCCTGTCCGAGCAATAAGTAGGCACTCCGGATGCGATTCTTATCCAGTTTCAGTTCGCTCATGTTTTATGTCCTCTTCAATTTCCAGGAGACAGTCCTCCAGATTTGCATTCTGATAGCGCTTATGCACGCCGGCTTGTCGCAACTTCTCCTCGGAAAAATCCGCATCATCCGCTTTAAAGCGGCGAAGAATCTCTTCCTTTGTCTTCTTCCCGCTTCCCTCTTGTCTGTGATATGCCCGCTCGAGGCGTACGGCATCCGGTACTTCAAGATAAATCGGGGTAATACCGTCTTCTCCGAGTTTCTTCTTTAGTTGCAGAAAACTCTCCAAAGTTCCGATAGCAAGATAAGGTTTCCCACTGTTAGAGGCAGAACCCGTCCCTAAAGAGCGTCCTTCGGCTTCCGGGAGCATCGTTCCGTAATACCACTTTCCAAAGACCGTGTCATAGACGCGATACTCCGCCATTTTCCCCATCGAAACGTAATGAAGAAAGCTCTCTTCCTTTAGAAAATGGTACTCTCTGCCCTCTTCTTCGCCTTCCCGCATAGGGCGCGTTGTGTAAGGAACAAGGCGCTGAAAGCGACCTCCCTCCAATAATCGATGGTATATGCTGTCTTTCCCGGAGGCGGACTTTCCCATAAGGTAATAAATCATCAGTTTACCCCGGGACCTTCTTCTACCGCGTCATCTCCGGCACTCTTCGGCGCGTCTCCGATTGCGGCATCCGCTCCGCCGTTTTTCGAAGATTTACTCTCTTCTTTCTGTCCTTCGCTCTTCTTTCCTGCCGCCGTGGGAGACTCTCCGATCACTTCTTTCTCCTTGGAGGCGCTTTCTTCTTTGGAACTGCTCTCTTTCTTCTTATCCGAGTCCGTCTCTTTCGCCTCTTCGCTACTCTCTTTTTTCGACTCGGATTCTGCTGTCTCGGCGCTCTCTTCCGCCTTCGTCTCTTTACTTGTCTCTTTCTTCTCTTTCGCCTTTTCCGTGATGACCACAGCTTCTTTACTCTGTTCTGTAGGCGCGTCCGTCTCTTTCAGAGTGGGAAGCTTAAAGCCTG
>JABZIV010000043.1 GCA_015258095.1 Lachnospiraceae bacterium | reverse complement strand
GGGAAACGAAAGAACCCTTTGGCATTCTTCCGTGGAATATTGCCATTTCGTATGAACTGAACGGTGTAGAGGTCGATCCCTCCGTACTTGCCGGGGAGAAAGGGCTGGTTCGGATTCATGTAGTGTTCAACAGAAATCCAAATGCACAGGAGTATGCGTAGAAAAACTATGTTTTAATCTGTAGGGCAAACTTTACCATGGAAGATATTCTGTCTCTCAAAGCGGAGAAGGCGGAAGTGGTGAGCCTTGGAGAGAAGAAGGAAGTCCTATTTGTATTGCTTCCCGGAGAAGAGGATGCCTTTACCATCGAAGTGGGAACGAATGCCTTTGAATTTGACGGTTTGCAGTTTCAGATGATGCCCCTTCGTTCTGCACAGGTGGATCGGATTAAAGATTTACAAAATGCAAAATCGGATATGGAAGATTCCTATCATGCCTTAAAGGATGCCGGAGATGCACTCTTAAACAGTCTCGACGAGTCACAGCAGTCGCTTCGCTCGATGCAGAACAGTTTAAAGGAAGCAAACGGTCTTGCAAAGGCTTCACAAGAAGAGGGAAAAGCCTATCAGGCGGAGAGAGATCAGTCTTATGCAGCTTTAGACCGACTTACAGAAAGCTTGAGTCCGCTCTCCGGAAATGGGGAAGATTTGGAAGGGACGATACGAAATACGAAGGAGGATATCGAGAGGAGTAAAGACAGTGTAAATCGTCTGGAGAACAGTTTGTCGGATTTGGAAAATGCAATTGTGGGAATCCGTGGGGATGTTCCGGACAGTGCCGACTTGGAAAAGGCGGAGAAAACGATAGAAGCATTGAACGGTATGATGGAACAGTCACAAAAGAAAACCACAACGGAGGTGATTCAGTCTTTAAATCAATCGCTTGCGGGGAACCCTTTGCATGATACGGTGATGCAGCTTGTAAACGGCTATGCCGGTCTTTCCATGAGCGAAGCGGAGACAAAGAAGAAAGCACAGAAGCTTCTTACAGAGAGTCTTATGCCAGCCTTACAGTCTTTATCTTCCCATGCACGCGAAAACCTTTCTACAGGCCAGGACAGTCTCTCTGTATTGGAAGACAGCATTCCGGATATCAAAGCACTACAGGAGGATTTAATTTCCGCAAGTAAAACCGCAGAGGAACTTACTAAGAATGCGGATACGCTTCTCGAGAACAGCCAGATTGCCATGAAGGCGACCACAGACAGTTTACGGAATCAGGATTCCTATCTTCGAGGAAAGCGGGATGAACTGTTCAATACGATGGAAAAAAATCTGAATGCGGCAGAATCTTCCCTGAAAAATGCAGACAGTGCCCTGGATTCGACGAAGTCCATGAAAAGTGCAAAGGATGCTATGGAAGGTCTGATTGAGAAGAAGTGGGATGAAAACACGGGAGAAAAGACAACGGTTTTTGAGATGGATCCGAATCAGGCTCCGGAATCTCTACTCCCCAATCAGAATACCAATATTATGGATGTTGCTGTATCCCTTCGTACGGAAGAGATTAAGTTGGATAAATCGAAGGGAAATACGACAGAAGAGAGTGGAAAGTTAAGTATCTGGCAAAAGATTTCCGCGGTATTCTCGAAAATGTTCTCCGGCATCGGAAAATTTTTCAAAGGAGGAAAGTAAATGTCCTTTAGTGAAAAATGTGCAGATTATATCGTACGAAAAAGAGATCGAATCAGTCTTGTTTTTATTGCTTTACTGCTCATTTCTCTCTTCCTTTCCCTTTTTGTGGAAATTAATTATGATTTAAGTAAGTATCTTCCGAATTGGTCCTCTACCCAAGAAGGCATTCATAAGATGGAGGACACTTTCGGTTATCCCGGTACGGCCCGTGTCATGATAAAGGGGGTTACCATGGGAGAAGCGCTGGACTACAAGAATAAGATAGAGCAAATCTCCGGCGTGGACAGGGTGACATTCAATACCGGCGAGAATGGTGCTTATGCGCCGCATTATATGGAGGGAAAGGATAGCGACCTTGACTATAAGGAAGGAAAGGCGCTTTTTCATATCGTTTTCGTCTATGGAGACAGTGATCCGAGAACCAAGAATGCAGTAAAAGAAATCGAGAGTCTGGTGGGAGACAAAGGAGTTTATGCCGGTCTTGCGGTGCAAAGCAAGACGGTAGAGGAACAGGTGCACGGGCAGATGGGCTTGATTCTGGGGCTGGGCATCGGCTTTATTTTCCTGATTCTTCTTTTGATGACCAATTCCTACGGAGAGCCGTTTCTCTTTCTGCTTACGATTTTGGTGGCTGTCGGACTGAACAGAGGCAGCAATGTATTTTTGGGAAAGGTTTCTTTTATTACGAATAACGTGGCGGCTATATTGCAGATTGCCGTATCGATGGACTACGCTATCTTCCTTCTGCATACGTTTGAAGTGGGACTTATGAAGGGCTATGATAAGGAAAAGGCACTCAGTTTCGCTGTAGGAAAGTCTTTGAACACGATTTTGGCTTCTTCCCTGACTACGGTAGGCGGTTTTTTGGCACTTTGCGCCATGCAGTTCGGCATAGGGATGGATATGGGACTGGTACTTGCGAAGGGCGTTATCCTGAGCCTTCTTTCCGTCATCCTCTTCATGCCGGCATTACTTCTTCGAATGTGGAATTTTGTAGAAAAGACGAGACACAAGTCTTTTCTGCCGTCCTTTAAAGGACTTGCCAATATTGCGTATCATGTCAGTCCGGCTGTTTTGATTCTGACCGTGATTTTGCTTGTTCCCCTGAATATTGCACAGGGAATGAACGATTTCCGTTTCAGCAGTTCTGCCGTAGTTATGGGTAAGGGAACGCAGATCTCCACGATGAAGGAAGAGATGGATTCTGTTTTTGGGGAAGAGAATCTTCTTATTGCTATCTATCCTTCGGGAAGAAATGACATGGAAAGCGCCCTCGGCGGAACCTTAAAGTCGCTCCCCTATGTAAAGGAGGTTCAGTCGTTAAGTGCTCTGCTTCCGGAAGGTGTCCCGGAATTTATGACGCCGAAGTCCAAGCTTGATTTGGTGCGGAAAGACGGCTATAGCCGTATGGTAATCACCCTGAATCTCCCGGGAGAAAGTAAAGATTCTTATAAAGCGGTTGGCACGATACGGCAGATTTTAAAAGATTATAGCGGAGAGGATAGTTATCTTGTAGGGGATACTACGGCGACCATGGATATGGAAAATATTCTGCGAAAGGACAACGACAGAGTGAATGTCATTTCCCTGATTATCATCTTCCTGGTTGTGATGATTTCCTTCAAGTCTCCTTTGTACGCCTTTGTTGCGATGGTTCCCATCGAAATGGCGATTATGACCAACATGACCTTTTCCTATCTGGAAGGGAATCGGATGATTTTCATCGGCTTTGTCGTGGTTTCCAGTATTCAGCTTGGTGCGACCGTGGATTATGCGATTCTGACACTGGATCATTTTAAGGAAGAAAGGATGGATAAGGGGAGGAAAGAAGCAATTACGGCTTCCATTTGGAAGAGTTTGTCTTCGCTTCTTGTTTCGGGATCCATTCTTACCGTTGTGGGCTACGTCATCTACTTTATCTCTTCAGTCCCGGCAATCGGGCAGCTGGGAAAGCTGATTGGAAGAGGGGCGCTCTGTTCTTTGTTCTATGTCGTTTTTCTCCTACCCGGTCTTCTTCGAGTCCTGGACAAGCTTCTGATACGGAAAGAACGTATAAAACAGAAGGTGAAGGAAGGACGGAAACGTTCCTAAAAAATGATGCTGCATTGCTTCAAAAAGGAAAATTGTTTATAATGACTTCCTTTGGAGCAATGCAGTTTTTTTCTGCGTGCAAAAGACAGACCGTTTACGGGAAAGGAAGCGGATAGGGTAGAATAAGGCTTGGGATACGGAAACAAAAGGGAAATGTAGGAAGTAAGGAAGCACAAATAGAGGAAGAGGTAGAGAAAATGTGGCTCATTGCAGGACTTGGAAATCCGGAAAAAAAGTATAACGGAACCCGCCACAATGCGGGCTTTGCGGTAATTGACGCACTGCTTCAGGAACTCGGCGGAAAAACACTGGAATCCACGAAGTTTCACGGTGCGTATACGAAATGTCGAATCGGGTCGGAAGAAGTTCTTATTTTAAAACCCTTAACCTATATGAACCTCTCGGGAGAAAGCATTGCACCCCTTGCGAACTTCTATAAAATAAATCCCGAGAATATTCTTGTGATTTCCGATGAAATCAGTCTTCGTCCGGGCAGTATCCGCATACGAAAAAAAGGTTCTGCGGGGGGACATAACGGATTAAAAAATATCATCGCTTTACTGCATACGGAAGAGTTTCCGCGTATTCGTCTCGGTGTGGGGGAGAAAGAAGAAAAGCAGGATCTCGCCGTGCATGTTCTTGGACGGTTTGGAAAAGAAGAGGAAGCTTTGATGGAGGAAGCCTATCAGGAAGCGGCGAAAGCCTGTATTTCCGTTGTTACGGACGGGGTGGAGAAAGCAATGAACCTCTATAATAAAAAGATCTGATAGTGTTACAAACAGGAAACGACAGTCTCTATAGTGGGAAAAGATAGTTTCTACAGGGAGAAACTATCCTTTTGACTGTTAAAAATAGACTTTGCGCAGAGAAAGAGGATATTCCTTTTTCTTTTAGCGTAGAAAAAGGGAGCGTGAACTTGGAAGGGATAAAGCAGGAAAGGAAAGAGGATAGCGGACAGAGCGAGGAGATGGAATATCAGAATCCGATTATAGGGACACGGATCTATCAATCTTTAAAAGATGAGCTGGAAGAGGGAAAGCAGATCTTCTATCGGGGAGTGGTAGACAGCTTGAAGCCTTTTTTAGCCGTGCCTTTCGCCAAAAAATGGGTTTTATATCTTTGTAAGAATGAAGAGAGAGCGAGAGAGGTCTTGCAGAACTTCAAGTCTTTTATGGACAGTGCCTATTACTATCCTCCGAAGGATTTCCTCTTTTATAAAGCGGATACCCGAGGGCATTTTATTGTACGGGAAAGAGGGGAGTGCTTGCGGCATCTGCTGGAGGACCCTACAGGACTTATGGTGACGACTTTTCCCGCTTTGATGGAGAAAATGGAAGGACGCAATGCCTTTCGGAGCGCTCTTTTTACCTTGTCAGTGGGGATGACGATTCCGCTTTCCGATTTGCAGGAAAAGCTTAGTCGGATGGGGTACAGCCGTACAGAACAGATTGAGAGTCGGGGAGAGTATTCTATCCGCGGAGGAATTGTGGATGTGTTTTCGAACCAGATGGAAGACCCTGTTCGAATCGAGTTTTTCGGGGAAGAGGTAGACAGCATTCGAACTTTTTCTATGGAATCCCAGCGTTCCCTGACGCAGGAGTCGGAGGCAAAGTTCTATCCCGCGGGAGAAAAGGGTTTTTCTTCTTCACAGAAGGTATTTTCTCTTTTGGATTATTTTCCGGAAAAAGCCGTTATTTTCTTGGATGAGCCGCAGAGGCTCATGGAAGAAGCGGAGCGGGTAGAGGAAGAGTTCCGGAACTATTTTGAGACGGAGTCTCTTTCGGAACCGTCAAAGAGCGGAAAACGAAGGGAGAAAGAGGACGAAGAAGAGAGAATAGACCTGTTTTCACCGAAAACCCTTCTTTCAGAGCTCTCGAAAAAGGCCTTTGTAGCCTTTTCAACCCTTGGAAACGGGGTGGACGCGCTGTCCCCCGCAGTGGAGGCGGAGCGCTTTAGGGAAGAGAGCGTAGAGAGTAAAGAGATTCCCACTTATGGAAGGCAGCTGGCTTCTTTTCAGGAGGATGTAAAACGTCTTTTTAAAGAGCGGTATCGGGTTCTGCTCTATTCTCCCTCGAGACTTCGCGCGTCAAGACTTGCCGAAAAACTTCGAGAAGACGGCATATCGGCTTATTTCCCGGATGGCTATCTTGTACGGGATGAGGAGAAGAACAGCGTGCAGCTTTGCACCGGCTTCTTTCAACGCGGATTTTCTCTTTCGGAGGATAGGCTCTATGTTCTTACGGAATCGGAGCTCTTTGCTGAGACTTTAGTTCGAAAGAAGAAAAAGAAGAAAAAGAGAGAAGACGGGATTCGCATCGGTTCTTTGATGGAAATAGAGAAGGGCGATTATCTTGTTCATGAGAGTCATGGAATCGGCATCTACCAGGGAATCGAGCGAATTGTCAGTGACGGTGTGAGCAAGGATTACATCAAGATTCTCTATGGAGATGGCGGAAATCTGTATTTACCGGTAACAAAACTGTCCGGAATAGAGAAGTATGCCGGAAAGGATGCGAAGGTTCCGAAGCTCAATCGCTTGAACGGAACGGAGTGGCAGAAAACGAAGAAGAGGGTAGAGGGTTCCGTAAAAGAAATAGCGAGAGAACTCTTAAAACTCTATGCGAGGAGACAAAATGAGAAAGGCTATTGTTTCTCGGAGGATACGGTTTGGCAGAAGGAATTTGAAGAAGCATTTCCGTATGAAGAGACGGGAGACCAGATTCTTGCCATAGAAGCCACCAAAAACGATATGGAAAGCAGCAAAATCATGGACCGGCTGGTCTGTGGAGATGTCGGCTACGGGAAAACGGAGATTGCGCTTAGGGCAGCCTTTAAAGCGGTGCAGGATTCCAAGCAGGTGGCCTATCTTTGCCCGACGACGATTCTTGCGCAGCAGATTTATAACAATTTTGTCGAGAGAATGAAGGGCTTTCCGGTCACGATTCGCCTGCTCTGTCGTTTTCAAAGTAATAAAGAAATCAAAAAAAGTTTGGAAGAACTTTCCCATGGAAGAGCGGACATTGCTATCGGAACACACCGCCTTCTGTCGAAAGACGTGCATTTTAAAAACCTCGGTTTGCTCATTGTGGATGAAGAGCAGCGTTTCGGCGTATCGGATAAAGAGCGGATTAAATCCTTAAAGGAAAATGTGGATGTGCTTACGCTCTCGGCAACGCCGATTCCGCGAACGCTCCATATGTCTTTATCCGGAATTCGAGATCTTTCCGTATTGGAGGAACCGCCGCTGGACCGCCTTCCCATCCAGACCTATGTCATGGAGGAAAATGATGCGGTCATTCGGGAGGCGATTGAACGGGAACTTCGAAGAAACGGCCAGGTCTACTATGTACATAATCGGGTAAAAAGCATTGCGGATACGGCGGAAAGAGTGCAGAAACTGGTGCCTCATGCGCGCATTGCCTATGCCCATGGACAGATGGGAGAGAAAGAACTGGAGAATATCATGCTCTCCTTTATTCGGGGTGAAGTGGATGTCCTCGTTTCCACAACGATTATTGAGACGGGACTGGATATACCGAATGCGAATACCTTAATCATTCAGGATGCCGATCGGATGGGACTTTCCCAGCTCTACCAGATTCGGGGAAGAGTGGGACGTTCTCATCGGACTTCTTACGCCTTTCTTCTTTACAAAAAAGGAAAGAGCCTTACGGAAGAGTCGGAGAAGAGGTTGAAGGCGATTCGGGAATTTACGGAGCTCGGTTCAGGAATCCGTATCGCCCTTCGGGATCTTGAAATCCGCGGAGCAGGAAATGTTCTCGGTGCAGAGCAGCACGGGCACATGGAGGCGGTCGGCTATGATCTCTATACGAAACTCCTTCGCCACGCGGTATTACTGGAGAAAGGAGAACGCACGGAAGAGGAAAGCATAGAGTGCCAGGTTGACGTGGATTTGGATGCCTATATCCCGGAAGACTATATCCGAAATGAAGAGCAGAAGCTGGAAGCCTATCAGAAGATTTCCACGATGGAAACGGAAGAGGAAGAATCCGACCTGAAGGATGAGCTGATAGACCGCTTTGGAGACCTTCCGGATAAGGTGGAGAAGCTTTTCTCCGTAGCTATGTTGAAGTGTGCTTTACAGAAAATAGGCGTGGAAGAGTGCAAGATTAAAAAAGGAGAAATTCTGATGCAGTTTTCGCCCCGGGCGAAGTTTAATACGGAGAATATTCCTCTTTTGCTTTCTCAGGCGGATGGAGAAATTCGTTTTCAGAACGGGGAGAAACCTTCCTTGCTTTACAAAAAGAAAAATCGACAGGAGATGGTGACGGTAGAGGAGACCATGAAGAAAGCCGGGGAAATCGTGGAAAAGTTAGCGAGATGAGAGGAAATCAAGGGAAAAAGCAGCTAGTTCATTGACAGGGAAAAAGGAGAACGATATAATGCTGTCGTAAAAGGGAGTTTTTCTCTGTTTATGGGCAGAACCTTGGCTGTGCTGTGCTCTCTTTTCACAGGGGATGCTGTATAAAGCAGTACTCACAATAATCAAAATACGCCGTTTCCGCGGCGAACATGGAGGATGAAAGATGAACAAGAATGAGTTGGTTTCCGCTGTTGCAAAGCAGGCTGAGTTATCCAAGAAGGATGCCGGTTTGGCAGTAGAGGCAGTATTTGACACCATTGCAAAGGCTCTGGAGAAGGGAGATAAGGTTCAGCTTATCGGATTCGGAACATTTGATGTATCTGAGAGAGCAGCAAGAGAAGGACACAATCCGAGAACCGGCGAAGCAATGAAGATTGCCGCTTCCAAGGCTCCGAGATTTAAGGCAGGAAAAGCTTTGAAGGAGCGCGTAAACTAAGCACATGCGCTTGGATAAATACTTAAAAGTATCTCGTCTTATAAAAAGAAGAACGATAGCTAATGAAGCCTGCGATTCCGGTCGAATATCTGTTAACGGGAAAGTGCAGAGGGCGTCGTATGACGTGAAAGTTGGCGATGTCATCAGTATCAGTTTCGGTGAAAGACAGGTGGAGGCGAAAGTGCTCTCTGTAAAGGAGCCTATACGAAAGGACGAAGCGGAAGAGCTATTTGAGTACGTATGAAAAAGCAAGGACGAAGAAAAAGAAGAATCTTTGGAAATGGAGTTGCCATTATGGGCTTAGTGCTTGTGGTAGCTCTTCTTGCTATAGTGATTTTTGTCAGAGGAAATACTTTAGAGAAACAAAATAAAAACTACCTCGCCATGGAAGAAAGTCTCGAAGAAGAATTAAGTATAGAAAAGCAAAGAGAGAAGAAGCTGGATGACCGAAGGGTATATAGCAAAACCAAGGAATACGTCATGGAAGAGGCTAGAGAAATTTTTGGCTTGCAGATGCCGAATGAAATCATTGTAAAGCCGGAAAATTAGTACTTGGAAACGAAAGAGGATTCTTCTTCTTTCGTTTTTCTTTGTTCATAGGGGTGTTATGCAAAGAGGAACAGACAGTACAGTATTCTTTTATGTCCGGAAACACCGGCTTATCCTGCCCGGGGAACAGGTGCTCCTCGCCTTCTCGGGAGGAGAAGATTCTCTTTATCTCTTGTTCTTTTTGAAGGAATTGCAGAAACATATTCCTTTTTCCCTGGAAGCGATGCACATCCATCATGGTATTCGCGGAGAGGAAGCGGAAAGAGACCTTCTTTTTGCGAAAGAGAAGGCGGAGGAATGGAAGATTCCTTTTTCGCTTTCCCGTGTGGATGTCCCGCAGTATGCGAAGGGGCAGGGAATCGGCCTGGAAGAAGGGGGAAGGATTCTTCGATACAAGGCACTGCTCGAAAGAAGAGACAGCTGGGAGAAAGAGACGGGAAGAACGACGAAGCTCGCACTTGCCCAGCATAAGGATGACCAGGCGGAGACCGTCCTGCATCATCTCTTACGGGGAGCCGGCATTCACGGGCTTTCCGCGATGAGAGCGATGGAAGGGGAGAAGATTCGCCCTCTACTCTGTATACGAAAAGAAGAAATCCGGAAAAGGCTTCGGGAACTGTCCCTGGAGGGAATGCAGGATAGCAGTAATGCGGATATACAGCTTACAAGAAATTATATACGGCGGAAAGTGCTTCCTTTATTGGAGGAAGTCAATGGAAAAGCGGTGGAACATCTCTCTCTGGAAGCGGATTATTTTGACGAGCTTGCAGAATATTTTCATAAAAAGGTAAAGACCTTTCTGGATGAGGGTATGGAAGTTCGGGAGGACTATCTGTCACTTTCTATTCGGGCATTAAAGAAAGAGGAAGCGCTGCTTCGAAGGGAGATATACCTTGCAGCGGTACAAACGCTTCAAGGAGAGACGAAGGACATCGTAAGAGAGCATCTCTATTCCATAGACCGGATTGTTTTTTCCGGAAGGGGAAAGAGAGTAGAGCTTCCGGGAACTTGTGTCGTGCGAAACTGCGGACAGAGCCTGCGATTTGAAAAGCGGTAGGGAAAGAGGCTTTACGATAAAAAGGGAAGATGTACGGCAAAGATAAATGCGGAAAAGAAGTGGAGAAAAGTATGAGAGAAGAAATAGAAGTGCTATATTCGGAAGAAGAAATTGAAAAGAAAATCATCGAACTGGCGGCCAGAATCGATGCGGTATATCAGAATCAACCGCTCCACTTAGTCTGCATTCTAAAGGGCGCTGCCGTGTTCATGTGCGAGCTTGCCAAGAGACTAAAGAATCCGAATCTGACGATGGATTTTATGGCGGTGAGCAGTTACGGCAACAGTACGGAGAGCTCGGGCGTTGTTAAGATTGTGAAGGATTTGGATGAACCTCTGGAAGGCAAGAATGTGCTTTTGGTGGAGGATATCGTAGATACGGGAAGAACTCTCAGTCATTTGTCCAGACTATTGAAAGAACGGCACCCTGCTTCCCTTTCCATCTGTACGCTTCTGGATAAACCGGACAGGAGAGAGTGTGAGGTCGATGTAGAGTTTGTGGGATTCCAAATTCCGGATATTTTCATTGTAGGATACGGCATTGATTACCAGGAACGGTATAGAGGTCTTCCGTATATTGGCGGTGTACATTTTGTAGAGGAGTAAAAGAAAGATGGGAATCCATAGAGACGCCTTGTTCAGCATAGGAAAAGGCTTTTATAGAGAACCGGAAGAGAGCAGTTCCTTTTCCGAGGTCACACTGCGTTTTCGTACCCTGAAAGAGGACGTCGATGCAGTGAAGCTTTTTGTTATGGAGAAAGAGGAAACGATTCAGATGCGTCTGTCCAGCAGTGATTCCTATTTTGACTATTTTGAGGCGAAAGTCTGTCTGGAGGACTGTCCATTACACTATTATTTTCAGATTGTGAAGGGGGAAGAAATTCTGCATTATAATCGGCTGGGAGTGACGGAAGAGCTCCACGCAGAGTATGCTTTCTCTATTTTTCCGGATTTCTTTATTCCGTCCTGGGTCAAGGGGGCGGTCATGTACCAGATTTTTGTGGACCGGTTTTATAATGCCGACGGAACGAACAATGTAGAGGATAGAGAGTATATCTATCTGGGTAGACCGGTACAGGCGGTACGGGATTGGGAGGCGAAGGTGGAGCCTTTTGATGTACATCGTTTTTACGGCGGTGATTTGAAGGGCGTCTGGAAGAAGCTGGACTATCTGGAATTTTTAGGCGTAGAAGTGCTGTATTTTAATCCGCTCTTTGTCTCTCCCTCCAATCATAAGTATGATACACAGGATTATGACCATATTGATCCGCATCTTGGCTGCGTTGTGCGGGATGACGGCACTGTGCTTTCCGAAAAGGAAACGGACAATCGAAAAGCGGAGAAATATAGCGTGCGCAGTACAGACCGGGAAAATCTCGAAGCAAGCGACCGCCTTTTTCAGGACTTTGTCGCAGCCTGTCACGAGAGAGGAATGCGCGTCATAATTGACGGCGTATTCAATCACTGCGGCTCATTTCATCGCTACATGAATGCTTCTTTCTTCTACAAAACCGGGGAGGAAGGACCCTATCCTTATGGGGCGTATGAGAAGGCGGAGAGTCCCTATCGGTCTTATTTTAAGTTTCTGAAACAGGATAAGGATGCGTGGCCAAACAACGACAGCTATGAGAAGTGGTGGGGAAACGATACCTTGCCGAAGCTGAATTATGAAGAGGCGCCGCGTCTGAAAGAAGAAATCCTAAATGTAGCCAGAAAGTGGGTCAGTCCCCCCTACTCCTGTGACGGATGGAGACTGGATGTTGCGGCAGACCTTGGGCACAGTGAAGACTTTAATCACACTTTTTGGAAGGCGTTTCGCGCGGCAGTAAAAGAGGCGAATCCGGAGGCGGTCATTCTCGCGGAGCATTATGGGAATCCTTCCGCATGGTTACAGGGAGCAGAGTGGGACAGTATTATGAACTACGATGCTTTTATGGAGCCTGTAAGCTGGTTTCTTACGGGGATGGAGAAGCACTCTGACCGTGCAATGCCGGAGAAGTTCGGAGACGGGAAGTTGTTCTTCGATACCATGCGCTACAATATGGTGCATCTTCCGGAAAATGCACTGGATGCCTGCATGAATCAGCTTTCCAATCATGATCATTCCCGCTTTTTGACGAGAACAAACAGAAGAGTGGGGCGTATCGAAGAAGATAAGGATGAAGCGGGGCTTGGTGTGGATTTTGCACTTTTCCGACTGGGGGCAATGCTGCTTTTTACTTGGCCCGGTGCACCGACGCTCTTCTATGGAGATGAAGTCGGCGTGTACGGCTGGACAGAGCCGGATTGTCGCCGCCCTTTCCCATGGGGAGAAGAGGACATGGAACTTTTGGACTACCATCGTTATCTTGTTCTCTACCATAAGACGCATCCGTCCCTTCGGAACGGGGCGCTTATGCTCCTGGACGCAGGGAGAGACTATGTGATTTATGCAAGAGGTGCGGAAAAAGAAGTGGCGCTGATTGTTCTTTACACGGGAGAGGAAGAATGCACGCTTTCTATACCCGTATGGAGAGCGAGCGTGACAGATCATAAGGAAATTCGTCGGGTTTTAAGGACGGATCAGAATGGATATAACGCGGGACAGACGAAGAGATTTGCAAGCAAGGGAATCTTAGACTGTCATCTGAAAGCGAAGACAGGTAAGATATACCTTGTTGCTTTAGAAGAGGACGTTTATACCTCTACGAGATAATCTTGTAACTTTTCTTCCACCAGGGGAAGATTCTCTTTCGGTGCAGTCAGGCTGGTAATACGGCCAACTGCCATATAGAGTACGCCGAGCAAGGATTTTGCATCGACCAGACTCTTTCCGCTTCCTAAGTTTAAATCGAAAGGGAAGGTTTTGGTTCTTCCCACGAAGTCTTCTACAGAGGCGGAATCCGGAATGAATACTTTTATCGTTTCCATTTACCCTCCTTTATCATTAAAATTTGAGAACACTTATACTACTCCTTCCTCTCCGAATAAGCAAGTCTGTTTATATAAAACTTTTATAAATGGCAGATGAATAGAAGCAATAAAAAGGATGGAACTAATAGCGATGCTTTTTTTCCCGGCGCTTCTTCTCGATCAGAAGATCTCTTTTTGCTTTTTGTTCTCTACTTAAATCCCTGGTATGCTTTAACATACGCTTTCTTCTTCTTGCACGGTAGAATTCCTCTCTTCTCTGGAAAAGATAAATGCTAAGCAGAAGAAGGAACGTAAGCAGAGTAAGCGCAAGGAGAATCTTCAGAAGAGTGCGGATAGGCTTCTGAAGAATGATTTTTCCCGCTTTTTTATCGAAAATCAGCGGCGCATTATTCTGTTTTTTCTGTATGGTATTGGCATCGGACACTGTATTTTTCTCTTCTTTTTTCAGTTCGACGGAAATCTTCTTGGGAATGGCCTCTTCCTTTTTTAGGGAAGTTTTGGACAGGGCGGAGTTGTCGTTTGTGCCGGTCTCTTCGTCTTCGAGGTAAATATAGGCGGTTCCGACGGTGCGGTCAGCATATTGATAGCTAATCCGTGCAATTTTTCCCTCTTTCTTCTGTTCATCGCTTAGGTCATAATGCAAGCTGGACTGGATATCCTGAAAGGGGATTCCTTTCGGCAGGCAGACACTGTCATTCTTTCCGGTTGTAAAATGCAGGCTTTTTAAGAGCGGAATTCCGTCTACGTTCCAGTTGTTTTCCAGTGAAGCAAAGCGGCTGTCATTCTTCTCTGCCGGATAAGAGACAAAGGAAGAAAAGCCGAAGTCAAAGAGCTTTTTGGTATCTCTGTACTGGGAATTGTGCCCGTTCAGAATAGCGCAAATCAGCGTCGTATCCCCTCTTTTACAGGCTGTAAGTAAGGTATTACCGGCAACCATGGTATATCCGGTTTTTCCGGCGAAAACACCCGGATAATACTCTTTATATACTTTGCGCATCATTTTATGGTGGGCGTAGATGGTGTTTTCCTTCGCATTCGGGTCGGGATACTTACTGATCGGTCCGTGGGTATACACCTGTGTGGCATCAATCTGTAAGAAATTCTTGTTTTGGATGGCATATTGCATGATTTTCGCCATATCCATCGCACTCGTGTAATGGTTGGGGTCATTCAAACCCGAAGGATTCGTAAAATGAGAGTCCGTGCAGCCAATTGCTTTCGCCTTTTCATTCATCATTTCCGCGAAAGCGGCATTGGAACCGGCGACATACTCCGCGAGTGCATTGGCACAGTCGTTTGCGGAATGCAAGAGCAGACTGTAAAGGCAGTCTCTGACGCTCAGTTTGTCTCCGGCTGTAGCGGCAATGACAGTGGAATTTTGTTCCAGATTATCCTTTGTTGCGGCGGTTGAAAAGGTGACTTTCTTTTCCAGATTGTCTACGTGTTCCAAAACAACAATAGCGGTCAGCACCTTCGTGATGGATGCAGGATAATAGTGGGCGTGCTCATTTTTCGCATAAAGAACAGTGCCGGAGTGGGCATCCATCAGTACGGCGCCTTCCGATTCGATATTTTCGCTAAAACTCGGCCAATCTTCCGCGTATGTTTTCAAGGTGGAAAGCAGGCAGGAAGAAAGAATCAGGAGAAGAGCAAGAATCTGCCGGAAGAAGCGAATCTCCCTTTTTCTTTTTAAGCCGTCTTTGGTATGCAAAATCATTTTACCTCCTCATTTTCCACCAAAGGAAAAATTAGGGATACCTTGTAGAGGTC
>JABZIV010000042.1 GCA_015258095.1 Lachnospiraceae bacterium | reverse complement strand
CACGAAGAACTCGTGAACAAGTATGGTGCCGAGATTGCCGATCATGAAGAGATTGTGATGCACTTTTCCCAGAAGGATGAGGATATGGTGAAGATTGGACAGCTTCCTTCCGGCGGCGATTGCATTATCAATAAAGTGGCAGCAGAGGCGGACCTTCTTATTGCAGAAGGATTTATCGAGTCTCATTTCTTCGCCGGCTTCTCCGGCGGACGAAAGGCTGTTCTTCCGGGAATTGCTTCGTATAAGACGATTATGGCAAACCATTCCGGTGAATTTATTGATTCTCCTTATTCCAGAACGGGAAATCTTTCCGACAACCCCATTCACAAAGACATGGTGTGGGCAGCACGGAAGGCAAAACTGGCTTTCATTGTGAACGTCGTTTTGGATGCCGATAAGAAAATCATCGGTTCTTTTGCAGGAGATATGGAAGAAGCGCACAAAGTGGGTTGTGACTTTGTGGAATCCCTCGGAACAGTCCATAAGATTCCTTCTGAAATTGCTATTTCTACAAATGGCGGATATCCTCTTGACCAGAACATTTACCAGGCCGTTAAGGGAATGACCGCGGCGGAAGCCACGAACAAAGAGGGCGGTACCATCATCATGGTAGCAGGTTGCCGTGACGGACATGGCGGAGAAGGTTTTTATCATAACATCGCCGATGTGAAGGATCCGAAGGAATTCCTGGAGAAAGCCATCAATACACCGCGCCTGGAAACCATTCCGGACCAGTGGACTTCTCAGATTCTGGCAAGAATTCTGGTACATCATCATGTGATTTTCGTTTCCGACCTTGTAGAGTCGCATCTGATTACCGATATGCACATGGAACTGGTTCCGACAATGGACGAGGCATTAAAGCGTGCCTTCGAAAGAGAGGGTGCGGATGCGAAGGTAGTCGTTATTCCGGACGGCCTTTCCGTTATTGTGAAGTAAAGGAGTAGAAGAGAAAAAATGATACATAATTTATTATTAGAGTTTTTCTCTACTGCCCTCATGATTCTTTTCGGTGTCGGTGTGCATTGCGATGAGGTGTTGAATAAAACCAAGTATCACGGTTCGGGACATCTTTTTGCCATTACCACCTGGGCTTTCGGCATCACGGTGTGCCTCTATGTTTTTGGCGGCGTTTGTATGAATCCGGCGATGGTGCTTTGCCAGACCATTCTTGGTTTGCTCCCTCCCGGGGTTGCGATTCCCTATATGGTTGCGGATATGCTCGGTGCATTTGCCGGTGCCCTCGTCGTTTACGTGATGTATGCGGATCAGTTTAAGGCAAGTGAAGACAATGTGGATCCGGTTGCCATTCGAAATATTTTCTCTACAAACCCGATTTGCAGAGATTTGATTCGGAACTGGTTTGTTGAGTGCCTGGATACGACTATTTTCTTAACGGGTATCCTGATGATTGTAAAGAATTATGAGCAGCAGGTACCGATTGGAGTCGGTCTTCTGGTATGGGCAGTCGGTATGGGACTTGGCGGTGTGACCGGATTCGCCATGAATCAGGCGAGAGACTTGGGACCGCGTATGGCGTATCAGTTGCTCCCGATTAAGAATAAGACAGACAACAACTGGCAGTACGGTCTCCTGGTTCCGGGAACGGCACCTTTTGCCGGCGCGATTCTCTCCGCTTTGTTCCTTCGTTATTTCTTAGGAGCTTTTTAATGCGTACAAAAAAATTGACCTATAGCGCCATGTTTTTGGCACTGGGAATGGTTCTTCCCGTCCTTACTTCCGGCATTCCGGAAATTGGAAAGGCACTTCTTCCCATGCATTTTCCGGTGCTCTTTGCCGGGCTGCTTCTGGGACCGCTGTATGGTTTACTTCTCGGGATACTGATTCCGCTCCTTCGTTCCGCGCTCTTCGGCATGCCGCCTATTTTCCCGACGGCACTCGCAATGGCTTTTGAGCTTGGAACGTATGGCTTTGTAATCGGTTTTCTTTACAGTCGTTTTACAGAAAAGAGCTGGAAGGCGGTTCTCTTTTCCCTTATCGTCGCCATGCTTTCAGGACGTGCGGTCTGGGGTGCAGTGGACTTTCTCCTCTTAGGCATTCTTGGAAAGAACCTGACTTTTCCGATGTTTTTCTCGGCGGTTTTTTTGTCCTCCGTCCCGGGAATTCTTTTGCAGCTCTTTCTGATTCCGCTTCTCATGGAGCGACTCGAGAAGGCAAATGCGGTACATTTGACGGAAAACAGGATTTCCTGATTTATAGGAAGATATTTGCACAAAGTCTTTTTATAGAAGGCAAGTGAAAACGTGCCGGATTCCGCATTCTCGGGTCCGGCACGTTTTTTGTTCAAAACGAGTATCGTGCGTAAAGCGTGCGATACTCGTTTTCCGCCGCAAGGAAGTACTTCTGCCACGGCGGTAAAAATGTGCTACACTTCAAGATGCAGCTTTTTAATCGATTTACAGGAGAGACAGAACAGGAGACACAGGAGAAACACTACAGGAAATATGTAACAGGAGATACACAAAAGAGTCAGGAGAACATTTTATGAAAGTATTGATGATTAATGGAAGTCCTCGCGTCGGAGGCAATACAAGTATCGCTCTCGCGGAGATGGTAAAGGTATTTGAGCAGGAAAATATAGAAGTAGAAGTGGTACAGATTGGAAATAAAGATATACGAGGCTGTATTTCCTGCGGCTATTGTTATAAAAATGGAAAATGTGTATTCCATGATGAGGTAAATGAACTTGCAGAGAAGTTTGAAGCGGCAGACGCTTTGGTGCTGGCATCTCCGGTTTATTACGCTTCCGCAAATGCTACACTGATTGCCTGTCTGGATAGACTGTTTTACAGCACGCATTTTGATAAGACCATGAAGGTGGGTGCCAGTGTGGTTGTGGCAAGACGAGGCGGCTTATCCGCAACCTTTGATGAATTAAACAAGTATTTTACAATCGCGGGAATGCCGGTAGCCTCCAGTCAATACTGGAACAGTGTTCACGGATGTGAAAAAGTGGAGGCGAAGGAAGACCTGGAAGGCCTGCAAACCATGAGAACCTTGGCACGAAATATGGCTTTCCTGATGAAGAGCATTGCCCTTGGAAAAGAAAAATACGGTTTACCGGAGCAAGAAGAGGGGATAGCTACCAATTTTATTCGATAAGGGAAATGATTATCCGAAAAGGATCAGTGCTTTGAAATCATTTAGTAGTGAATGGAGGAAAGCATGGAATTTGATGAAAGCTTGCAACAGTACGTTTATCAGTATGAAAACTTGATTTTTTCTTGGGATGAGGAGCCTAAAGAGCAATATTTAGATAAGGTGAAAGCATTAGCAAAGAATTATAGAGATAATTTGGATCGAATAATTGACTTTATGTTGCCTGACCTTAGGGAAATGTACGGAGATATTTCCGTTGACGGATAAATAGCTTTATCGGAGGAAAACTATGAACCTACTGGAGTACATGAGGCGTAGAAATAAAATGACGCTTTCAGAATGGGAAGATACTTTTGATAAAAAGGAAAGAGAAATCATTGTCCTAAGGCACGAAGGAGGCGGAGGAAGTCTAAGAAATGGGTTTTGGGAATGGGATGCCTATTTCTTAGCTTATGTAGACTGTAAAACAGGAGAGCTTCACAAAGAAGAAGGGCGGATCGAATTTCCGGTTATAGACAAAGAGGAGCCTCCATTTCAGTTTGAAGAGGGAAGCATTTACAAACTAAGGGTGCGTGAAAAGCTGCCGGAGGAAGTTCCTGAGGGAGCTTTGCCTGCAAAGAACTATTTTTTAGTCGTAGATATTCTTGAAGAGGATGCAGCCTGTCCTGAGCTTGAAGAAATGCTTATAGAATATAGAAAACCCGTGGTTTTGCAGGACGATGTCTTAGGGGAGCTGATTTATGATAAGCAGCTTAAAAGTTTCGAGGGAAATATAGCTTGGCTTCGTGGCAAGATCCATATTTCCTTATATGTAGACAAGGATAATAAGAGCGGAATAACAAAGGCAAAAAAGCTTCTGAAAACAATGGTTTTGGAACAGGAAAAATGGGATGCGGACATGCGTAGTTTTGCTGCCAAAGAGCTTACGAAACTTGCCTGTGAATGGGCGGAATCTGAAGAAGAGGCTGCTTTAATTACGGAAGACAGCTTTGCCAAAAGAATTAGCCTGAGTTTGCTTTGGGTGACAGCGGGTGGTTCTTTTACTGCTTATCTTGATGATGATGCGCTTTTCTTCGGACACAGCATCGCAGTTAGCGGCAGCCCTAAGAAAGGGCTATTGTCGGCGGATATTGAAGGATAAGAGAATACAGAGGATAAGAACAGATATTTACCTTCTCGCTACATAAATGCGATATTGTAGCGAGAAGGTATTGACCTTTTCGCTACTAAATTTTAAAATTATAGCAAATGGGGGGTGCTCATATGAACGAAGTAAATATCTTTGATCAATTACTTGAAGAACAGAATGGATATATTCGATTAATTGATGCTCAAAATGAAGGAGTATCAAAATGTGCAGTTCTGGATTATGTCCGTAAGAAGGAAATGGAAAAGGTGGCTCCCGGTATATATATTTCGCCTGATGTATGGGAAGATAGACTATATTTGATTCAACTTAGAAATAGAAAAATTATTTTTTCGCATGAAACAGCTTTGTATATTCATAATCTTTCCGATAGAGAACCTTTTGCACCGGTGATTACTGTTGGACGAGGATATAATGCGAAACATCTAAAAGATAAAGGTATTATAGTCCATACGGTAAGACCGGAATGGATAGAGCTTGGCTTGACAGAGGAGAAGACCTTTACCGGTAATACAGTACGAATCTATGATAGAGAGCGTTGTATCTGTGACATTATCAAGAATAAAAAAAGAATGGATATTCAAGTATTCCAGATGGCTTTAAGGTCTTATTTTTCAGGTATTGACAAAAATATCCATAAGCTCATGGAATATGCTCGCATCATGGGAATTTCGGATAAGGTGAGACAATATACAGAGGTATTACTATGATGAAAAGTGCTACAGCTGTAAAGGCAAAGATAAAAAACAAAGCAGGAGGAAGTAGTGACAAATCCCAGATAATGCTAAGAATATATCTGATGGAAAGACTTTTGGAGAGAGTTTCTCTATCACGATATAGAGATAATTTTGTGTTAAAGGGTGGGCTTTTAGTATCTTCTTTGGTAGGTGTGGATATGCGCTCAACCATGGATATAGATACTACCGTAAAATCACTTCCGCTAAATAAAAGCGCAATGCAAAAAATTTTGGAAGAAATAATGGCAATTGGCTTAGAGGATGGAGTTTTATTTCGTATAACTAAGGTGCAGGATATTATGGAAGGTCATGAGTATGAAGGTGTTCGTTTTATGATAGACTGCACTATGGATAAGCTAAAGCAGACCATTAAGATGGATATTTCAACCGGTGACGAGATTACGCCGAAAGCAATAGCGCATGAGCTGCCGCTTATCATTGAGGACAGAACCATTGAGCTGTGGGCGTACAATTTGGAAACGCTTCTTGCGGAAAAGCTGGAAACTATCATGGTAAGGGCAGAAGCGAATACCAGAATGAGAGATTTTTATGATATACATGTATTACTTGAGCAAGATGCAGTGACTATTGACAGAGATACAATGAAAGCTGCATTTTATGCAACATGCAATAAAAGGGGGTCTATTGAGCTGATTGGGACAATAGATGATGTTATCAATAAAATTGCTGATGATGAAACAATGAGGCAGCTATGGAATAACTACCGTAAAACGAACTATTACGTAGGTGCATTAGAATGGGAAGAAGTGATAGGGAGCGCACGAAAATTAAGAATAATGATTGAGTAATATAATGCATGCATACCTTAATCCGCTAGCATATTTGCAGGAGTCAAGAAGTTCGACCTCTAATGGTAAATTTAGTTGCTGAGCAATACCCAATAGAGAGTATGAAAATACAAATTTTCAAAAAGGAAAGGATACGAAAGACAGGGGGATATGAAATTAGATATTTTACAAGAGGAACCAAAACTTGTCTTGACCTATCCTCACAAGTCTAACTTTAATCGGATAGGCTGCTTATCCATGGTAGTATTATCTTTTATTGTTATGTGGATACTGAAGTATCTTATGCGTTATCATACTGACTTTTCAGATAAACTGATTATAGCAATTGTGCTGATTATCGCTCCGCTCCTTGTATGGTTTATGGGATATTATCTCTTCATAAATGGAGTGAAATTAGAAATTTATGAAAATGAAGCTATTCAATACTATACTTATGGAAGTAGAGGACAGAGTGTATTACATTTTAAATTTAAACTTGAAGACATAGTACAAATAAAAATGAAGAATCGTCCGTTTCATTGTCTGAAGATGAGCATAAAAATTAGGAATCCCATTTTTTATGGTTTGCATGAGAAGAAACTCAATAAGCTGGAGACGGTAAGTATCATCCTGGATAGAAAAATAGCGGATTGTTTTATGCAAGAGATAGAACAATTTCACAGAAAGAAAATCAATGAGTCGATTTAGCGGGAGCTTCATTTTAAGCTATAAGTAAGAATAGGAAGTCTATTGAGAGAAGCTTTTTAGAATGTTATAATACCTCGGATTCAATATGACATAAGGTTTCCTGATTTTTTCGATAGAATCCGAAAAATTGTACAATAGAAAATAAGGAGTATAAGAAACATGAAACTGGGAATTGTCGGTTTACCGAATGTGGGAAAGTCCACTCTTTTTAATGCGATAACGAAGGCGGGGGCGGAGTCTGCGAATTACCCTTTCTGTACAATCGATCCGAATGTGGGCGTTGTAGCGGTTCCGGATGAGCGCTTGCAACTTCTTTCCGACCTCTATCATTCCGAGAAGATTACGCCTGCGGTGATTGAGTTTGTAGATATTGCGGGGCTGGTAAAGGGTGCTTCCAAGGGAGAAGGCCTCGGGAATCAGTTCCTCGGAAACATTCGGGAAACGGACGCTATTGTGCACGTGGTTCGTTGCTTTGATGATGATAATGTCATTCATGTGGACGGCTCCGTAGATCCGATTCGAGATATTGAAACCATTGAGCTGGAACTCATTTTCTCCGATCTGGAAGTCTTAGACCGGAGGATGGCAAAGACGAAGAAACTCGCGAATAACGATAAGGATGCGAAGAAAGAGTATGCTCTTCTGGAAAAACTCCATGCGCATCTGGAAGAGGGGAAGCTCGCGATCAACTTTGAAGCCGAAGAGGAAGATGCCGCGTTCCTGGACAGCCTGGGACTGCTTACCCGTAAGCCCGTGATTTATGCCTGCAATGTAGGGGAAGAGAGTCTTTCGGACGACGGTGCATCGAACCCCTATGTCCAGAAGGTGAGGGAGTACGCGAAGAAGAACCATTCCGAGAGTTTTGTCATTTCCGCGCAGATTGAGCAGGAGATTTCGGAACTTTCCGATGAAGAGAAGGGCGAGTATCTGGAGTCCTTGGGACTTTCCGAGTCTGGTCTGGACAAGATTGTTCGTGCTTCCTATTCCTTACTGGGACTCATGTCTTACCTTACCGCCGGAGAGAAGGAAACCAGAGCATGGACGATTAAGAAAGGAACGAAGGCGCCGCAGGCTGCCGGAAAGATTCATACCGACTTCGAGCGAGGATTCATCAAGGCGGAAGTGGTAAACTACAAAGACCTTCTGGACAACGGGTCTCTCTCCGCTGCAAGAGAAAAGGGCCTTGTCCGTATGGAAGGAAAAGAGTACGTGATGCAGGACGGCGATGTCGTTTTGTTCCGCTTTAATGTATAAAGAAAGAACGAGAATCGTTGATGCGGGATAGAACATAGCCGGAAAGCGATAGAGCGCCGTTGTTCTTCTTTGGAAGTTTTTCAAGGAAGAACAACGGCGCTTTTTTTGTTTTTTATATATTTTCCTCCGCAAAATTCGCCCAAAACCCCTTAAATTCCACGCAATAATTCTAGTATCTTGTCTTGACTCTTCCCTAAAAATCATGCATTATAATGTTGAAGTGGGAAAAAGTGGGAGAAAGTGGTAGAAAATGTTCACGGGAGAGTATCATCACAATTTAGATACCAAAGGCAGGATGATGATTCCTGCCAAGTTCCGTGAGGATGGATATAACGAATTTACCCTGACCCGTTCCCTGGACGGGTGTCTTTCTCTGTATGCGATTCCGGAATGGAAAGAGCTGGAAGAAAAGCTCGAAGCTTTGCCGATGACCAGTAAGCAGGCAAGAACTTTGAAGCGTTTTCTTCTGGGTAGCGCTATTTCCTGTGAATGCGATAAACAGGGAAGAATTCTGATTCCCCAGACACTTCGGGAGAAAGCCTCCCTGGAGAAAGATGTCGTTTTGCTTGGCGTAGGAGATCACGCCGAGATCTGGGCGGAGAACTTGTGGGAAGACAACAATGATTTCTCAGACTATGAGAGCCTTGCGGAAGATATGGAGGGCTTAGGAATCTGATGGAGTTTCAACACAAGAGCATCATGCTTAATGAATGCCTGGAAGGGCTTGCTATTCGGCCCGACGGGATTTATGTAGACGGCACATTGGGTGGAGGCGGACATTCTTTTCATATTTTGGAAAGACTAAACGATAAAGGACGGTTGATTGGAATTGATCAGGACGAAGATGCGATAGAAGCGGCGAGCAGGAGACTGGCTCCATTTCAAGAGAAGGTCACGATTATCCGTGATAACTATGAACATTTTCAGACAATCCTTTCCAGCCTTTCCATTCGGAAGGTGGATGGGATTCTTTTAGACTTAGGTGTTTCCAGTTATCAGTTTGACGAGGCGGACAGAGGATTTTCCTATCGCTACGATGCGCCTCTGGATATGCGGATGGACCGCCGGGTGGACTTTACGGCGAGAGACATCGTGAACGGGTATAGCGAGACGGAACTGTATCACATGATACGGGACTTCGGAGAAGATCAATTCGCGAAGAATATCGCAAAGCACATTGTAAAAGAAAGAGAGAAAGAGCCGATTGAAACGACTTTTCAGCTGGTGGAGATTATCTCCCATGCAATTCCCATGAAAATGAGAGTGCAGGGAGGGCATCCGGCAAAGAAGACTTTTCAGGCAATTCGTATCGCCCTCAATCGGGAACTGGATGTTTTGCAGAACTCTTTGGACAGTATGATTCGGGCTTTAAATCCGGGAGGGAGGCTATGCATCATCACCTTCCATTCCTTGGAAGACCGGATTGTAAAGAAAGCATTCCGCACAGCGGAGAATCCCTGTATCTGTCCTCCGGATTTTCCGGTTTGCAGTTGCGGCAGAAAGAGTTTGGGAAAGGTCATAACGAAGAAGGCTATTGTTCCTTCGGCAGAAGAAATAGAAGAAAACAGTAGAGCAAAGAGTGCAAAGCTACGCATCTTTGAGAGAGGAGAGGAAGGAGAAAGTTAAGACCCGGGGGAAATACCGGGAGAACGCCGTGGGAAGGCACGGGAAGAAATCCGGGAATGCGCCGGAGAGAAAGAGTAGGGGAAGAAAGAGTGGGCAGATGTGAGAGAAGGGATGCTGTCACATTGTGATATAGAGACAGGTGTTTATGTAGGCTATAAAGAGGGGAAAAGTATGGCAAGGAAGCTGGCAAGAAGGCATACAGGGTATATTGCCGGTTCGGTAGCAATGAAAGAAGAACTTGCACCGAAGAAAAAAAGAGAAAAGCGCATAACAAGACAAACGATGCCGAAGAAGGATGCACCGAAGAGAAAGGCGAAGAAGAGTGCAAGACTTCTTCACGGTGCGATTTCGAGGGAAGAGCGCGCGAGAATTCTTCGTGAAAGAGAGATGGGGCATATTTTGCAGCAGGAACGCCTGCAAGGGAAGGCTCCGGCAAACTTCGCGATGGTGTTTTCCGTCGCCCTCTTTATGTTTTTCATGGGAGGACTTTTGTTCCATTACATTCAGTTACAGACCGAAGTCAATACCAGAATGCATCGGATTGAGCAGAAGAAGAAAGAAATCGAGAAACTGAAGCAGAAGAACGATGCTTTACAGAACGCTATCAATGCCGCGCTGGATCCGGAAAAGATTTATACCGTTGCGACGGAAGAACTGGGCATGGTGTATCCGGGAGAAAACCAGGTGATTGAGTATAAAAAGCAGGAAAGTGAGTATGTAAGGCAGTATGAGAATATCCCGAAACACTGAGGAAGAAGAGAAAAGAAAAAGACGGCAGACGAAGATTCTGCCGTTTTATATGCAGGAAAAGCTGATGGTGGGATTTGTTTTTTTAATCCTGCTATTTGCCGTTTTAAGTTCCGTTATTTTCGGAATGGTACGGAAGAACAGTGAAGAGTATAGCCGTATTGTCCTCGGACAGCGACAGTCCGGCTATGGTTCACGTTCCATTCAAGCAAGAAGAGGGGATATTCTGGATCGGAACGGAACGATTCTTGCAACCAGTGAGAAGGTGTACAATTTGATTGTGGACCCGCGGGCGATTACTTCCCGAAGCGATGACCGCTATGAAAAGGCGGTGGTCGATGCGCTACGGGAGTATTTTAAGGGAGACGAGCGGGTGGATACCGTCTCTTCCCTTCTGGAGGAGCAGAAGAAACTCTCCACCGGAAAGAAAAGCGCGTATTTTAAGTTTAAAGAGGATATGAGTTTCGATGAGAAAGATGCTTTTCAGAAATTCATGGACGAAAAGAATGCAGCGTATCGGAAGAGTGGAAATAAATACGAAATCAAGGGGCTCTCTTTTGAAGATAAGTATAAAAGAAGCTATCCCTATAAAGAACTTGCGTGCAATGTGATTGGATTTTCCTCGCAAGACAACAGCGGGGGAACGGGCGGTGTAGAGCAGTATTACAATAACGATTTGATTGGAACGAACGGACGGGAGTATGGCTATCTGGATTCAGATACAAAGTTACAGTCCGTGATTCGGGAAGCAAGTGACGGGGACAGCATCGTTACCACGCTGAATTTCAATATCCAGAGAACGGTGGAGAAGTATTTGCAGGAGTGGCAGAAGGAAGATGTCGGGTCGAAAATGGCGGCCGCCATCGTCATGAATCCGAATAACGGCGAGATTCTGGCTATGGCGAGTACGAATCAGTTCGATTTAAACCACCCGAGGGAGTTGGATAAAACCCTTTATCCGGATGCACTGCTGACCGAATACGGAAAAAAGGAGGCTCTTAAGAAGTATAAAAGGGAGCATGACGGCAAGGAAATTTCGGAAGACGCGCTTTCCACGGTCTATACTCCGGAGGAGATTTCCTCCCTCGGCGCCCAGGTTGCCTGGAATCAGATGTGGAGAAATGTTGCGGTTTCCGATACCTATGAACCGGGTTCCACGGCAAAGCCTTTCACCATCGCCGGTGCTCTGGAAGAAAATGCCATTGTGCCTTCGACCCAATTTACTTGTGACGGCTATATCAAAATAAGCGATGGCGTCCATACCTGGACGATTCGTTGCCACAAAAGAGACGGACACGGCACACTGGATGCGGAGCAGGCACTGATGCAGTCCTGCAATGTCTACCTCATGGACACCGCCTTTCAGGAAGGGGCGGAAAACTTTGTGAAGTATCAGCACATCTTCGGCTTCGGAGAGAAGACGGGGATTGATTTACCGGGAGAAGCGGATACCAAAGACCTTATTTATACAGCGGACACGCTGGGAAAGACTTCCCTTGCCACGAACTCTTTCGGACAGAACTACAATGTCAGTATGATTCAGATGGCGGCGGGATTTTCCAGTATCGTGAATGGCGGTTCGTATTATAAACCCCATGTGGTGAAGCAGATTTTGAATGCAAACGGAACCGTCATTAAGGATGTGGAGCCGGAACTTGTGCGGGTAACCAATTCCAAGAGCACGAGCGACTTCCTGAAAGAAGCCCTTTACCAGACAGTGGAGCAGGGAACCGGACGGCCGGCGAAGATTCAGGGCTATCACGTAGGCGGAAAGACGGGAACGGCACAGAAGCTTCCCCGTTCGGAGAAGAACTATCTGGTGTCTTTCTGCGGATTTGCACCGGTGGAGGATCCGGAGCTTCTGGTCTACGTCATCGTAGATACACCGAATCTGGAAGGAGAAGCGCAGGCGAGCGCCTCTTTTGCCACGAAGATTGAACAGAAGATTATGAAGGATGCGTTGCAGTTTTTGAACATTCCTCCGCAGGGAGAAACCGACCCGGAAGATTCTTTAAATAAGAATTTAGAGGAGGAGAAGAAAGAAAACGCGAAAGAAGCGGATAAGGCAGAAGGAAATTCGGAAGACGAGAAGCAGGATAGCGACGAGGAAGTGCCGGATAATCTGCCGGAGAGTACGAAGAACGAGGAAAATTAAGGGAGAAGAGGTTAGGGGAGAAAAGATATGCTCAGGAATACCGTTTCGTTGGGGATTGCATTTATCGTGATGCTTTTGATTTCCCCGAAAGGAATCGAAATATTGCACCGCCTGAAGTTCGGACAGGAAGTTCGGGATGACGGGCCGGAGGCACATTTGAAGAAGCAGGGAACCCCGACGATGGGGGGAATCCTTTTCTTAATTGCCATTACCATAGGGGTTCTGCCCTTTATCGGAGAAAACAAGGGTCTGCTTCCCGCCTATTTACTGGGCATCGGCTTCGGTATAGTCGGATTTATAGACGACTACCTGAAAGTGGTAAAACACCAGTCGGAAGGCTTCAATCCGAAGCAGAAAATGGCTGCACAGGTGGTGATTTCTCTTCTTTATATAGCGTATTTGTATTTTTTCAGCGGTCATAGCACGGCTTTTCTTCTCCCCTTTGTAAAGGGGCAGAAGCTGCTTTTCGGAATCTGGTTTTTTCCGATTTCCCTCTTTATCATTACGGCGACGGATACCGGCGCGAACTTTACGGATGGCATTGACGGACTTTGCGGAAGTGTTACCGCGGTGATTGTATTTTTTCTTTTCCTTGCCGATCAGTTTTTTCTGGGAGGAGACAGTCTCGGAGCCCTGCCCGGAGCGGTGCTCGGCGGAATTCTGGGATTTCTCGTATTCAATGCTTATCCCGCAAAGGTTTTTATGGGAGATACGGGTTCTCTTGCGCTCGGCGGTTTCGTGGTGGCGATGGCGTTGCAAACGGAACTAGCCCTGTATATTCCGATTTTCGCCTTTATTTATTTTGTGGAAGTGCTTTCGGTCATTTTGCAGGTTTCTTATTTCAAGATGACGCATGGAAAGCGAATTTTTAAAATGGCACCGATACACCATCATTTTGAACTTTCAGGTTGGTCGGAAACAAGGGTTGTGACGGTATTCAGCATTGTTACCATCCTTGCCTGTTTCTTAGTAACCGCCTTTTTGAAAATGATGTAAAAGGATGAGGCGGTGCACAGGAACGGTGTCGGTGTTAGGGAATAAAAGAACGATAGTGGTAGGCGAAGCATAAAAAGAACAGAGGGATGAGGATGAACAGGCAGACAGTTTTGGTATTAGGGACAGGAAGAAGCGGAGTGGCAGCCGCAAAACAGATTATCGCGATGGGAGGCGAGGTCGTATTTTTTGATGCCAATCCGAAGGTGGACGAGAAGAAGTTGCTTTCTCAATTTAAAAAGAAAGAAGCGATGAAGGTCGCGAAAGTAATTAAAGGGAAGCTTTCCGATCGCGATTTATTGAAAATTGATGCCGCCGTCATCAGTCCCGGAATTCCCATGGATGAGCCGTATGTGCTTTCCATCCATACCGCCCAGATTCCTCTGATTGGGGAAATCGAGCTCGCTTATCAGTCTTGCAAAGGAAAACTTGCTGCGGTGACCGGAACGAATGGAAAGACCACAACCGTAAGTCTGATTGGAGAAATCTTAAAGAGTAAATTCGCCGATACCCATGTTGTGGGAAATATCGGAAATCCTTTTACGGCGGAAGCGCTGGATACGGAAGAACAGTCGGCGACCGTCTGTGAGGTGAGCTCTTTCCAGCTGGAGTCCATCGTGGATTTTCGTCCAAATGTTTCCGCTATCACGAATATTACCCCGGATCATCTGGACCGGCACAAGACGATGAAGAATTATATTGCGGTGAAAGAGTCGATTGCTTCGAACCAGACGGAAGAAGACAGTATCGTTCTGAATTATATGGACCCGGAGCTTCGGAAGTTCGGAAAGAAACGAAATCTGAAACCGAAGGTAATTTGGTTTTCCTCCGAGGAAGAGCCGAAGGAAGGCTTCTTCCTCCGGGACGGGGATTTCTACTATCGGACAAAGGAAGAAGAAAAGAAGCTCTTTGCAACAAAAGACTTACATCTTCTGGGAAAGCACAATTATGAAAATGTGATGTGTGCGATGGCAGTCGGGATGCAAATGGGCGTTCCGATGGAGCAGATCATCAAGGTTTGTAAGAAATTCAAACCGGTAGAGCATCGTATCGAATTTGTTCGAGAGCGCTCGGGGGTTCGTTACTACAATGACTCCAAGGGAACCAATGTCGATGCGGCGATTCAGGCACTTCGCGCGATGCCGGGACCGGTTCTCCTGATTGGAGGCGGGTATGACAAGCACGTTGATTTTGATGCCTGGGTGAAGGAATTCAAGGGGAGAGTCAAGTACCTTGTTTTGATCGGACAGACCAGAAATCAGATTGCGGCTTGCGCGAAGAAAAACGGCTTTCATAATCTGATGTTTGCAGAGGATATGGATGAAGCGGTGAAGGATTGCGCAGCCTATGCGGATCCCGGAGATTATGTCTTACTGAGTCCCGCCTGCGCATCCTGGGGAATGTTTAAGGATTATGAGGAGAGAGGAAGAATCTTTAAAGACTGTGTCAAGAATTTATAAGGAAGAAAGTAGAAGAAAGAAGCGGTAGGAAAGGGTACAGAGTTGAGCATGGCAAACAAGAAAGTAAAACATTTTTATGATTTTTCTTTGCTGGTAATGGTTTTCTCCATTATCCTTTTCGGTTTACTCATGCTTTACTCCGCGTCAGGATATATGGCGGCAAAGAGTGACTTGGGAGATATGTACTTTTTAAAGAAACAGGGGATTTTTGCACTGATCGGCTTTGCGGCTCTTTTAATCCTGTCCCGTTTTGTGGATTATCACCTTCTTTCCAAGCTGAATCTCCTTCTTTACGTCCTTGCTTTTGCGGCAGTCCTTTCTACATTTGCGATAGGCATTGCCTCTCACGGTTCCCATCGCTGGATTCGTTT
>JABZIV010000041.1 GCA_015258095.1 Lachnospiraceae bacterium | reverse complement strand
TTTAGGGTGGAAATCTCCCAGTACCATCCTAAAGGAATTTATTAGATGGGGTGTTACATATGTTTGACAAACCTACATTTCTAATTATGGCAGCTATAACTTAAGAACGCCATAGTTTTTCCACAGAATGGGGTCTTCATGACTGACAAAAATAAGAGGTCTTTTTCCAATGTGAGAAAGAAGAAATTCTTCCATTTTCACTCTATTTTCATGGTCAATTCCCGTAAAAGGTTCATCCAGAAGAAGAAGAGAAAAATCAAAAATCAAGGCGCGAAGGAAGGAAAGCCTTCTCTTCATTCCCCCGGAATAGGCGGAAACGGGTTTATCCAGGTTCTCCAGTCCGACTAAAAAAGCAAAAAATTCTTTTTTCTCTTCGAAAGAATAGCGCGAAGGAATCAGGCTAAGATTCTTTATGCCGCTTAATCCTTCCAGTAATCTATTTTCCTGAAACATCCAGGATACTCGAGGCTGTTCTCCTCCTCTTGCCGCTTCACCAAGAATCCATTCTACTTCCCCCCTGTCTAATTTCTCTAAAGACGAGAGAATGCGAAGCAAGGTTGTTTTTCCTCTCCCCGAATCCCCCGTTACACGATAAAGGGAATGCTTGGAGAAGTCGAAAGTACAAGAAAAACAATCAAATAAATCGTTCTTCCCGAACCGTTTACTTCCGTTTTCTATACGCAGTATCATGTCCTGCACTCCCTTCCAATTCCTCTTTCTAAAAGAAATAGCACGAGGCATTCAAATATTTTGGATAGGAAAATCATCACAAGACTCCATGCAAAGACTTCTCCCATAGACAAACTCACCTTGGCATCCATCAATTGGTACCCTATGCTGCCTTTCACCTGTCCAATCAGTTCCGCAGCAATACCGCTTTTCCAACAAAGTCCCATAGCAAGTTTAGCCGCACTCAGCAATTCGGAATAGATTCCCGGAAGGAAGAGATAGCGCAATCTCTTCCAGAAAGAAAAATGAAAGACTTCGCTCATCTCAAGAAGCTTCCTGTCCACGCCAAACAGTCCCTCCAAAAGATTAAAATAAAAGATGGGAAATGCCATCCAAAAAGCGATAAAAAAAGACAAACTCTCTCTACCGATAAAGAAAAGTAAAATAATCACGAAACTCGCAACCGGAAGACTCCGAAGAAGAAAGAGAGGCGGCTTAAGGAATTCGGCTAAAAGCGGGTGGTCGTACGATAAAAGAGAAAAAAGAAACGCAAGGAAAAGGGCAGAAGCATACGCAGAAAGAATTCGAGCAGTGGTAAAAAGAACCGTTTTTAAAAAGTCCGCTTCTGTCATCAAAAGAATAAGATGCCGTAAAGAATCTACCGGTCCCACCAAAATAAAGGAATTGTCTACCAAAATGGCAGACAATTCCCAGAGCGCACACCAAAAAAACAATATGCCGATTCCCTTTACGAATCTCTTCATACGCTCACTTTCATCATCTTTTCTGGGCTTCGTCACAATGAAGAATAGAAATCCTCTCCCGGAAGTGCTCCTCCCAAAGACTTCGGATTCGCTTCAAACAAGACTTCAAAATATTTCTGCAAATCCTTTTTCATTGCCTCTCCATCCACGAAAGCAACATTACAGGACGGAATGGCTTTCTTTGCAAGTTCTTCCTTCTGCATGATTCCTTTTTCCACGCAAAGACGCGCTGTCTCCTCCGGATCTTTAGCAACTTCTTCTATACTCTTTTTTTCTTCCTCTAAAAACGCACGGACTTCCTCTTTGTGGGCATCATAGAAAGACTTTCTTACTACAGTAACCGCCGTCGGCAAATCCGTACCGCTATATAACTTATTCCACTCTTCCGTTAAGGAGAATTTTCTTTCCAATGCCGTATTCTGCACAAGGGTCGCAGTAGCAAAGGGTTCCGGAAGAATGGCAACGGCATTCGGATTCTCCTTCAGTTTCGCCGCAATCTCGGTCGGCTCCGTAAAAAAAGAAATATCCGCAGATAGATTGTTCGCTTGTAAGAGTGCATTCAATAAATACTCCGGGCTTGCTCCCTGCCCGGTACTGTAAACCGTTTTCCCTGCAATGTCCTGAAATCCATGAACCTCTGCATTTCCGCTAACACCATATAAAACGCCTAAAGTATTGATATTCAAAACAAGAACATCCTTATCCAATTTCTGATAAAGTACGGCTGCCATATTGGCAGGAACCGCAGCTATATCCACTTTCCCGGAAACGAATTCCGGCAGAAGAGCATCCGGTGTCGCTTCCATCTGGAAATTATAGGGCAGTTTTTCCTTTTCCGTCTTTTCCATCAGATGCAAAAGCCCGATGGTTGTCGGCCCTTTCAGTGAACCGATTTTTATCTCCGCCCCTGTCTCTTCCTTCGTCTCTTCAGAACTTGTCTTTTCTTCCGCTTTCGCCGTTTCCTTACCGGATTCCGTAGAAGCTACCGTGCTGCTCTTTTCGTCTTTCTCCGCTTTCGCCCCTCCACAGGAGGATAAACCGAGGCAAAGCACGAGAGCACATAAAATCAAAGCAAATCTTTTCTTCATCCCTCTTTCCTTTCTTGTCTATACTGTCCGCTTTTCGCTTGATACAATTCCTTTTTTCTGCTTATGCAATTCCCTTTTCGGTTCATGCAATCTGTTTTATGCCTATATAATAGACAATAAATCCAACGGCTTTTCAATTCTGTATTCCGCATCCTGAATTTCCTCAAGAAGTCCATAGCCATACAAGGCAGCCGCGGAATGCAGACCGACTTCTTTCGCCGCTATAATATCATATTTTGTGTCGCCCACCATCAGACAATCTTCTCTGTTCAGATCTCCTTCCCGTAGAGCCTTCTCAATAAGATGCGCTTTACTGGAATCTCTTTCATTCAAATCTGTTCCGATTTGCAGAAAAAAATAGGGTGCAATCTGAAAATGGCTCAGAATCTGCCTTGCAAATACAATGGGTTTCGCAGTAAGAAGTACAATTTTCTTTCCTTCCTCCGCCATAGTTTTTATACAGTCTTTCATCCCGGGGTACAACACGGCATCATAAATTCCTTTACTCGGATAGCATTCTCTGTAATAGGATAAGGCCTCTTCCGCCTCTTCCTTACTAAACCCGTAAACCGTCATAAAAGAATCCGTAAGGGCCGGCCCGATAAACCGTCTCAGCTTTTCTTTCGGCTGATGATAGAGAGAAAAATGGTCCAACGCATATTGCACTGACTTCATAATGCCCGGTCCGGAATCAAGTATCGTTCCGTCCAGGTCTAAAAAAATATTCTTATACTTACTCATACGCCTCCTATACAGAGATCAATCCTTCGGTTTCATATAAAATCTTCCCATGATATCTTTCGAATGCACGGTATTAATAAAGGCCTTGGGATCGATGTCCTTAATTTTCATCTTTACTTTCTTCGCATCCACAGAGGAGACGACGGAGTAAACCAGATATTTCTCCTCATGCCCATACGCTCCTTCCGCCTTCAAAATCGTGGCTCCGTGGTGACAAACATCATGAATCCCTGATGAAATCTCATGCGGATAATCTGTAATGATAAAAAAGGTCATCTTCTGATAATACTTGTAAACAAAAGACAGGGTCTGTGTAGAAACATACTGAAAAATAATCGAGTACAACGCCTTGTCCCATCCGAAAAGGTAGCCGTCTATCAATAATATTGCCGCATTAAAGTAGAATATAAGAAACCAGGTATCAACGCCTTTCTTTTCCGATAAGAAAATGGCAATAAAATCGGTTCCCCCTGAAGTGGCATCCACCCGCAGGCACAAGGTAATGGCAATGGCATTCATAATACCGCCAAAAATCGCGATAAGAAGCATATCGGAGGTAATTGCCTGAATATGCAGCATATCCGTAAAAAATCCGGTAACCAGAATCATAACCAGAGAAAGGAAGGTAAACTTCTTTCCTATAAAACGAAAGCCGATATAAATCGGAATGAGATTAATAGTGATATTTAAAAACGAAAAAGGAATCGCAATATTAAAATAATTCAAGGCGATTCTCTGCAAAAGTATGGTCAGTCCGTTGGCTCCTCCCGGTAGAAGTCCTCCAGCGGAAACAAAGGTCTTTAAATTTAATGCCATGAGAAAACCGCCTGCAAGAACCCCAATAAGACGTTTTCCATCTTCTTTCCAATTCATCTTCATATTTTCCTCCATAAAACTCTTCCATTCTACCATTAGAATGGAAGAAGGAAAAGAAGGAAAAAAGAAACAAAAAAACCTCAGGTTTCAAGCCGTTATAGGCTATCTTCCTAAGGTTTTGAAATAACAGGGGATGAGGGATTCGAACCCCCATCGGCGGTTTTGGAGACCGTTGCTCTACCCTTGAACTAATCCCCTACGTCAAAAAACAACGTCGTTATTCTACTCTAGCTTTTAAAGATTGTCAACGCTTCCCTTATGTTTTTTACGGGAATTAAATGAATCCCGCTGCTATCATACTGCTCTTTTGGAAGATGATAGGCCGGCAGAATAATGTGATGAAAACCTAAGCGTTTCGCCTCTTCTATCCGCTGTTTTCCCTGTATTACCGCACGAACTTCGCCGGAGAGCCCTACCTCTCCAAACACCATAATATCTTCCGAAACGGGAAGATTCCGGTAGCTGGAAAGTAAAGAGAGGATGATGGCCAAGTCTATTGCCGGCTCGGATATGCGCATTCCGCCCGTTATGTTTATATAGGCGTCGTACTTCGAACAACTGATTCCCAAACTTCTTTCCATTACAGCAAGAAGCATATTTAAACGATTATAATCCATCCCGTTTGCTGTCCGTCTCGGAATACCGAAACTGGTCGGTACAAGAAGTCCCTGAATCTCCATCAAAAGGGGCCTTGTTCCTTCCATGGCAGAAGAAACAACAGACCCCGGTGAGGACAATGCTCTTCCGGACAGTAGAAACTCGGACGGATTCTTGACTTCCTCTAAACCTTCCGCCTCCATTCTGAAGACGGCAATTTCATTCGTTGAACCAAAACGATTTTTCTGCCCATATAAAATACGGAGCTCCGTATTTCTTTCTCCTTCAAAATACAATACAGCATCCACCATGTGTTCCAGAATCTTCGGTCCGGCAACATTGCCGTCTTTCGTCACATGCCCGACAATCCCCACGGCAATACCGTTTTCTTTTGCAAGACGCAGTAAAAATGCCGTACATTCTCGAACCTGACTGACCGATCCGGGAGAAGAAGGAATGCCATCGAGAAACATAGTCTGGATGGAATCAATCACAAGGAATTCCGCTTGCAGTTCCCGAATCGTGTCTGCAATATTTTCTACATTGGTTTCGGAAAGAAAAAAGACATCCCCTTCTTTTCTCTTCATCCTCTCTGCACGAAGCTTAATCTGCTTTAAAGATTCCTCTCCGGAAACATAGAGCACTCTTTTTCCCGAACTTCCCAGATAGAGACTGAGGGAAAGAAAAATAGTGGACTTTCCTATTCCCGGATCACCGCAAAGGAGCAGAAGAGAACCTTTCACAATGCCTCCGCCAAGAACTCTGTCCAACTCGCTAAAGCCCGTTTTCATTCTGTCTTCTTCTGCAAGTTCGATATCCTTTAATTTTCTGGCTTCCGCTTTTACTCCATTGGACACTCTGGAAAATGCCCTGCTCTTCTCCTGTTCCGCTTTCGGCGCTTCCACAATCGTGTTCCACCTTTTACAGGAAGGACATTGTCCAAGCCATTTTATGGTCTCATATCCACATTCTTTGCAGAAAAAATGATTCAGATTTTTAGCCATTTTCCTCTTTCCCGTCTATCCTTATCTTCGAACAGCTGCCCGCAGTGCTTCTCCGTTTTTATCCACTCGTAGATTGACCTTTTCCCCGGGATGAACTTCCCCTTCCAGAATCGCTTCCGAAAGAATATCCTCCACCTCCGTCTGAATCGTCCTCTTCAAAGGACGTGCACCGAATTTGGGATCATAGCCTTTCTCAATTAAGAAAGACTTCGCCTTTTTGTCCAGACTGATTCCGAGGTTCATTTCCCCCTTCGCTCTTTGATACAAATTCTTCAGCATGATTTCCAGAATCTGCGCCATATTTTCCTTACTGATGGGACGGAAAACAATAATTTCATCAATACGATTCAAAAACTCCGGCTTAAACAGACGCTTCAACTCTTCCAGTACCTTCGTCTTCATATACGTATAGTCTCTATCCCGCTGATCCACGGAAGAATCAAAGCCAAGTTTCTTCGGACTGACAATCTGCTCTGCACCAACATTCGAAGTCATGATGATAATCGTGTTCTTAAAAGAAACCTTTCGTCCCTGTGAATCCGTAATATGCCCGTCATCTAAAACCTGTAAAAGAATGTTCAGGACATCCGGATGTGCTTTCTCAATCTCATCAAAAAGAATCACGGAATAAGGATTCCGTCTTACTTTTTCAGACAACTGTCCCCCCTCATCATAGCCTACATAACCGGGAGGCGAACCGATCATCTTGGAGACACTGTATTTTTCCATATACTCCGACATATCCACGCGAATCAAATTCTGCTCGGAACCAAAGACCACTTCCGCCAAAGCCTTGGAAAGTTCTGTCTTGCCCACTCCTGTCGGTCCCAGGAACATAAAGGATCCAATCGGGCGTTTCGGGTCTTTCAGTCCCACTCTGCCTCTCTTGATTGCCTGCGCAACAGCATGTACTGCCTCATCCTGCCCGATGACACGTGCATGAAGCATTTGCTCCAGCTTCTTCAGCTTCTCGCTTTCCGACTCACTCAACTTTTCTGCAGGAATCCGTGTCCAATCGGAAACGATGAGGGCGATGTCGCTCTCCGTTACATGAAGTTGGTTCTCTTCCTTGTCTTGCTTCCACTCTTCCAGTACTTTATCCAATTTTTTCTTCTTCTGTTCCTGTTTCTTCTTGATGAGCGACGCTGCTTCGAAATCTTCCTTGCGGATACAATCTTCCTTTTCTCCCTCTAAAAGAAGAAGCTGCTCTCGCAACCTTTTTATGGTCTTCGGTTCTCCGCTATGGGTTATCCGGAGCTTGGAAGAGGCTTCATCAATCAAATCAATGGCTTTATCCGGAAGATAGCGGTCATTAATATAACGGGCACTCAACTTAACCGCCGCCAAAATGGCTTCGTCATCAATCCGCACTTTATGATGCTCTTCATATTTCTCTTTGATTCCGCGTAAAATAGCGATGCTCTCTTCTTCCGAAGGTTCTTCCACGGTAATGGGTTGGAAACGTCTTTCCAGTGCTGCGTCTTTCTCAATATGTTTCCTGTACTCTTCCAGTGTGGTCGCTCCTATAATTTGAAGTTCTCCTCTTGCCAGTGCAGGTTTTAAAATATTGGCAGCATCTAACGCGCCTTCCGCTCCGCCGGCACCGATAATCGTATGAATCTCATCAATAAACAGAAGCACTTCCCCATCGGCTCCCGCTTCCGCAATAACCCGTTTGATCCGCTCTTCAAACTCTCCTCTGTATTTCGAACCGGCAACCATCGCAGAAAGATCCAGGGTGAGAAGACGCTTATTCTCAATCACTTCCGGAACATTGTTTGCCACAATACGGTTCGCAAGTCCTTCTACCACGGCAGTTTTTCCTACTCCGGGCTCTCCCACAAGACAGGGATTGTTCTTTGTTCTACGAGAAAGAATCTGGATCATGCGCATAATTTCCCGTTCTCTTCCGACCACCGGATCGAGCTTCCCTTCTCTCGCAAGGGCGGTTAAATCTCTGGAAAACTGATCCAGCGTCGGCGTCTGCGAAACCCGTCCGCTTCTTTCTTTATCCGCTTTCTCTTCTACAAACTGGTCTCTTCCCATAGCGGAATTCAACTGAGAATAAATCTTCTGGGTAGAAGCCCCCAGAGTCGTAATGATTCTCGACGCAACACAGTTTCCATCTTTTAAGATGGCAAGAAGAAGATGCTCCGTTCCCACCAGACGAGATCCGCTTTCTTTGGATTCCTGCATCGCCTGCTCCAGTACTCTTTTCGCTGAAGGCGTATATCCGCTCGGGTCCGCAACAGAGAGTTTTCCGTCCGTACTGATAAACTTTGCAATCATTTCCATGATTTTATCTTCCGTCACATTGTTCGCTTTCAGTACTTTTCCTGCAACGGCAGTCCCCTCTCGTACCAATCCCAGCAGAATATGTTCCGTACCGATATATTGATGATGGCACTCCTCTGCAAGTTCGATAGCAAGTTGCAAAGCCCTTTGCGCCTGTATTGTAAATTGATTCATCCAATCACCTTATCCTTCTACTCTAATTTTAAAGCAGCCTTACCCATTGCAGCTCATTATACACCAGTAAAGCACAAAGATACGAATTTTATTTGAACAATAAGTAAACAGATTATAAAAGAGCAGTGAAAAGACAGCCGTTTCTCGTATGCTTCCGTCTCGAGATTTACTGCATTGCCTTTTTACCGCTCCCACTTATCCTGTATTACAAATCTTCAATTTCCAATTCTACTTCTTTTTCTTCTTTACCAAGCCCCTCTTCTTTATCAAGCCTCTCTTCTTTATCGGCTGCCTTTTTTTCCGGGAGCTTCTCGGAGGATACCTTTGCTTCCTTATCCTCCCTATCTCTTCTTCCCGTCTCTACTTTTAGGGAAATGCTTCTCGTTGCGCCCAAGTCATCTTCCTCTAAATCACTCACCACAAAATCGTGCTGTAAAGAAGGAATCATCTTTGTCTGTTCTTCTTTGTCTTCGTCCGTTCTCTCCTTGGACGCTTCAAATCCCTCTCCTGTCGAAAACTCCTCCACACTGGGTCGAAGCTCCCGCGCACTAAATCCGTCCTTCTGGAAGGCAATAATTCTCTTTAAGCGACCCTTCTCCTTCCAAAGAAAGCTCAGTCCGACAAGAAGAAGCAGAGTGGAAAAACCGAAAACACAGGACAAAATAAACTGTAAATTGTACTTTCCTACCAATTTATCGTATTTCGCAAGTAATGCCGGATAACTCTCCGCATTCTTTTTCTGCTCTTCTTCCAAGGGATCCTGAAAATAACGTTGAATGGTCTTCTCTTTCAAGTCATAGCGATAAAAACTCAAGTCTCCCGCATCGTTCATACCATACAAAATGATGTACTGATGATCCGACTCGGCTTTCCAGACCCATCCCTTGACCTGATGTCCGTCTACATCAATCGTACTTTCCAGGAAACCGTCCGGAATCTTCACATCCGCTCCCGGATTCATGATGGTAATACTCTTATCTTTTGCAGTAAGCTTTACCCCTTCATTCACGGTTTCTTTATCTTGTCCGCCGCTTTCCGCTGTAGAACTTTCGCTTTCGGAACTCGCGCTGCTTTCCGCAGTTGTTTCTCCCCCGGAGATGGTGACCTTCGAAGAACCGACATGCGTTAAATTCAGAAGAGATTCATCCTGGGAATAGACTTCCTGCTTCTCCACACTGATGGTAAAACTTCCTGCGGATAAAGCCTTGAACTGTAAAGTATATACAAGGCTGTTGTTTTCTCCCTGTGTACCTGCACCATGCACACGAACCGTACCGGCGCCCCCGTCCGCATCCGTTCCGGATACAAACTGTAGTGCATTACTGTCATAACGAAGGGTAACATCCGCACGAGACAGCGCAACATCCGAACGCAACTTCATATTCAGTGTGATATTCTCTCCGACATTCCCGCTAGGGTCGGAAAAACTGAGTTGACCGTCCGCCGCAAAAACGGAAAAAGAATAGATGAGCCCCAAAAGAAGACTGAAAATAAGATATTTAAAATGTTTTCCCATATACACTTTCTCCCTCTAGGATAAAGGTCCCTTTCCAACTTCTACAATGCCCACACCGCTTTCTCCTCCACTTTGCGTTGCAGTCTGACTCGCCGTATCACTAAAATTCAACTTGATATTGTAATTTCTCTCATCGCCGTTCTCCGCTTTCACGGAAAGCACAACACTCTCTTTTCCTTCAATACTCTGTACTCCCGCTCCGGAAACTTTGGCTTTACCGTCTACAGCTGTCGCAGCTATGGTAATGGACTTCGTTCCTTTCGGAATCGTAAGAGAATAGTTCTGGTTTCCACCGTTAAAAGCGGTACTCAAAGTATACCCTGATACAGTAAGCGAAGACAAGCGATTATTTGGACTTCCTGTACCCGTCGGTATAACGGCTCTCTTTTCCGGCATATTCTCATATATCGGAATCGAAAAGCTTAACGTCTTTTTCTTCATTTCTGCAGTATACGCTTTGGAAAGTTTTGCGCCTTCCTCCGCAGCCCCCTGCACATTCGTCATATACTGATGTTTATATAAATTCGATCCCTGGACATTCCACTTCTTCAAATAAAAGGTATTCTGTCCCGCATTCAGATAATTTTCCGCAAAAAACTGCGCTCCGCCCTGAATAGACTTTTCAGGAGAATTCCATGGTCTGCCGTAACTTCCGCTCTGCTCGGCATACCAAATTCCCCGTTCAACAGCACCCATTCCGTTTGCGGCGTAAGCTCCGACGTTAAAGTAATTGTATAATCCGGATGCACCTGAAATGGAACCGCTGGTTCCCTTTCCCTGCTCCTGTAAAATCATGGCCGCCAAAACATAAGGATTCTGCTTTGTTGCCTCGGCCGCACGAAGCAGAATACCGCTATAATCTATTCCGTTCGCACTCCGTGTCGTGCTTCCCTGACCGTTATCCGAAGCGGAGGCTTTCTCTCCCGGCCCCAATGCGGAGACAATCTCCCCACTCTCTTCCGTAGAAGAAACGGTACTGCTTACTATCGCATCGTTTCCGGCGGATTGCGCATTTGTAGATGCGCTGCTGTCTCCTCCGGTGCCCGCCATGAAACTTCCTTTCAGAATGGCATTCAAGCCTTCCGCATTTTGTTCTTCGGGATTGTAATTATGGACTAAAAACTGAAAAACATAGGACTCGTCAAAGAAATTTCTGGGATCCATGTAATAGGCCGTGAGGGCTCTGGAAGCACCCACCCAGCTTGGTCCGTCAAATCCAGGCCAAGTCCCTGTATTCCAGTCATACTTTCCATTATCCGTGGACTTCCATGAAGAGATGGCATTTTTATCGACTAAACTGCCAGTTCCTTCCATCTCTCCATCCAATACCGCATTCCAATCCAGATTGGTCTTAAATCCCCGAAACTGCCAGTTAGGAAACTCTGCATGAAGCGCACGAAGCCCCTGCTTGTACGATTCAGGGAAACCCTGCTGGTTTAAACTGTTTTCAAAACTTTCCTCTCTCTGATACTGCACCGGAAACTTAATAAAATCCGCACGCACATATCCTGTACCCTGTGCTGTCTTTACCGGATACCACGACTCACCGCTTTCATTTTTCACCGGATCCGAGACTGTCACTTCCGTATTGGAAAAAAGGTTCGTCAATTTCTTACTCTTTGCATTCGATTCCGTACGAACATTGACAATGCTTCCTTTAATTACAGCTGTCTTTTCTCCTGCAAAAGCCGTCCCTGGCACAAGAGAACAAGACAAAGCAAAAAACAAAGTGGAAATTAAACGTCTATGCATAAACTCTCCTCATCCTTGGAAATCTCGAGAACTAAATAGAAAACTATATTTAATTCATCGACGAAAATCGCATTCAGTTTAATTTTTTTACGTCCTACCGTCAATGGATATGAAAAGAATTCAGATAAAAGTAAAGTTCTTCCTTATTTTATACAGGGTATGCTTTATTCACTTTATCCGCATCCTTCAGAGAAACGCCGGTCCTTTGCGCATCACGGTAGGCAAAGTAATCCTTTGCCACTTGCGGGAAAAGCGCATAAGACAGTACATCTTCCGGCTGCCTAACCCATTCCTTTGCTTCCTCTTCAAATTTCTGAAGCTGAGGAGCGATATGATCTGCCGGGCGGTCGGTCATCTGCTTCTCTCCTTTGAGAATCTTCTCCACCACATCCGGATTCATCGGCTTCACCGTCTTTCCGAACTCACCCGCAACAAGCTTGTAGGATTCCTTCGGAACCATCTTATATCGTTCTCCGCTAATTACATTCATAACAGCCTGTGTTCCGACAATCTGCGAGGACGGCGTAACAAGAGGCGGTTCTCCGAAATCCTTTCTCACACGCGGTACTTCTTCCAAAACTTCCTGCAACTTATCGTCTTTTCCGGCCTGATGAAGCTGAGAAATCAGGTTGGACAACATCCCTCCCGGTACCTGATATTTCAGTGCCTTAACATCTACACCCAGTACCTTGGTGGAAAGGAGTCCTGATTTGATACATTCTTCCCTGTAGGGTTGGAAATAGTTGGAAATGGTAATTAATTTATCGAGATCCAGACCCGTATCATATTCCGTTCCTTCCAAAGCAGCCACCATAACATCCGTAGAAGGCTGTGAAGTTCCCATAGAAAAAGGAGTGGATGCCGTATCGATGATATCCGCACCGGCTTCAATTGCCTTTAAATAAGTCATAGAAGCCATTCCGGTTGTATAGTGAGTATGCATCTCTATCGGCAGTTTCGTTCCCTTTTTCAAAGCACCGACTAATTCCGTCGCTTTACCGGGAAGAAGCAGTCCGGCCATATCCTTAATACAGAGTGAATCCGCACCCAGACTTTCCACATCCCGCGCAAGATTTTCCCAATACTCCAGAGTGTACGCATCTCCTAAGGTATAGCAAAGCGCAATCTGTGCATGTCCGCCTTCTTTTTTACAGGCTTTCACAGAAGTTTCCAGATTACGGATATCATTTAAACAGTCAAATATTCGAATGACATCAATTCCGTTTGCAATGGACTTCTCCACAAAGTACTCCACTACATCATCCGCGTAATGATTGTATCCGAGAATATTCTGCCCACGAAAAAGCATCTGCAATTTTGTGTTCTTGAAATGTCTCTTGAACATCCTTAAACGTTCCCACGGATCCTCTTTCAGGAAACGAAGACAAGCATCAAATGTTGCACCGCCCCAACACTCCACTGCGTGATACCCCACCTGATCCATGGTATCCAGAATCGGCTCCATCAGTTCTCCCGGCATTCTGGTTGCAATCAAAGATTGATGGGCATCTCTCAACACGGTCTCCGTGATTTTTACTCTAGCCATAAACTCCCCTTTCTATTTCACTCCAAATACAGCCATAAATACCCCTGCTGCTACTGCTGTCCCGATGACACCGGCAACATTCGGTCCCATTGCATGCATCAGTAAAAAGTTCGTCGGATCGGACTCTGCACCAACTTTCTGCGAAACCCGGGCAGCCATCGGAACAGCCGACACCCCTGCCGAACCGATAAGAGGATTGATTTTTTTACCGGATAAATAATACATCAGTTTTCCCAGTAATACGCCTGCCGCCGTACCGAAGGCAAATGCAATCAAACCTAAGAAAACAATCTTTAAGGTGTTTACATTCAGAAAAGCTTCCGCGGAAGTCGTGGCTCCAACGGAGGTTCCCAGTAAAATAACGACAATATACATCATTGCATTGGCTGCGGTCTCCGTAAGCTGTCTTACTACGCCGGACTCTTTAAACAGATTCCCCAGCATAAGCATGCCCACAAGCGGAGCGGTCGTCGGTAAGATGAGGCAAACCACTATGGTGACTACAATCGGAAATAATATCTTCTCCAACTTGGAAACCGGACGCAACTGCTCCATTCTGCACATTCTTTCCTCTTTCGTGGTCAGTGCGCGCATAATGGGCGGTTGAATAATCGGCACCAGAGACATATAACTGTATGCCGCTACAGCGATGGGGCCAAGCAAAGCAGTCTGTCCCAATTTATTACAGAGAAAAATGGATGTCGGTCCATCCGCTCCTCCGATGATGGATATCGCAGCTGCCGCCGCTCCATTGAATCCCATAAAAATAGCGAAGAAGTACGCCGCATAAATCCCGAATTGGGCAGCAGCGCCCATAAGAAAACTGATCGGATTGGCAATCAAAGGAGAAAAATCCGTCTGAGCGCCGACACCCAAAAAAATCAAGGAAGGCAAAATCGTCCATTCATCCATTCTAAAGAAATACCAGAGCAAGCCTCCCGTACCGTTTATCGAATTCTCCGGACTCAACATGATATCCGGATATATATTGACCAAAAGCATTCCAAAGGCAATAGGGACCATCAGTAATGGCTCAAAGCCTTTTGCAATTCCTAAATAAAGGAATACCAGAGCAACCAGAATCATCAAATAATTGCCATAGCTCAGGCTGAAGAATGCAGTTTGTTCTAGTAGATTTAAAAAGGTCTCTACTATATTCATCTGAATCCTCCTACCTATTCGTCAAGTCCAATCAAAAGTTGCGCGCTCTCCACACTGTCTCCCACTTTCGTATGGATACCGACTACCGTACCGTCTTTCGGCGCCACAATGTCATTTTCCATCTTCATCGCTTCGAGTACAAGAAGGACATCTCCGCTATGTACGCGGTCTCCCTCTTTTACCTTGATGGCAAGAATCTTTCCCGGCATCGGTGCCGTTACCGGAATACTTCCCTTCACAGGAGTCGCATCCTTTTTCTCTTCTTTTTTCTGTACCGGACTTGCCTTTTGTACCGGAGCGGAATTCTGCACGGAACCGCTTCCCTTTTCATCGACTGTTACATCATAAGAAACACCATTTACCGTAATCGTATATTCTTTCATCTTAGTCCTCTACTTCCTTCTACGAATTGAACGTACAAACAAACCATTATCCAAAGTACGTGCTGCAGAAAACGGATTTTTCGTCCCTGCTTCCTCTTCTTCATAGGCTTTTACTGCCGCCATAAGAATGACAGACAAGAGTTCCTCCGAAATACCCTCTTCTTTTTCTAAAACCGGAACTGTCGCTACACTGTTCGTTACGGCGGGCTCGCCTTTATTTTTCTCTTCTTCATGCTTTTTATTCCGAAGAGCAAGAGCCTCTTTCTTCTCTTCCGCCCGTTTCACTTCAAAGCGATGGACATGCGCAAAAAGACTGATAATCCATGCAATGAAAATCAGAACCAGAAAAACGGTTCCCATCCCTACAATCATGTTTTGAAAAGCAGAAAGCAATTTCTCGGGAAGCGTATAAACCGGATTAAAGCTCATCTCTTTGAAGCCGGAATAATCACTGTTTAACTTCACATGAAAGAGCAAGTCCCGTTTTTCATACTTCGCATACAGATCAATCAGGAAATAATCTCCTTCTTTCTGTACCTCGACTTTCTCTATCTCCTTAAAAGCACCTAAGTCTTTTCTGCTGTTCTTGAAATTGGATAAAGCATTATAGAATACTTCTTCTTTCGCCTTATAAGCACTCTCAATGC
>JABZIV010000040.1 GCA_015258095.1 Lachnospiraceae bacterium | reverse complement strand
GTTTGGTGCAGTGTGATTCCTATATCAATTTTCGTTCCGATACGGATGAAAACGACATTCGAGATATCATCGGCATCTTGCGAAACGGTGCGGGAGTCGATATTTTGCAGTCGAATATTGAGGGCAAGGAAGGCTGGGCGAAGGTGCGTTCCGGCGGCCTGGAAGGCTATGTGGCGAAGAAGCATCTCCTGGAAGGAGAAGAGGCGAAGAAGAAGGCGGTGGAATATATGGCGCCGAGAGTGACGATTCTTGCGGATAAACTGCGGATTCGTTCTACACCGGAGAAAGCGGAAGGCAACACCTTGTCCTCTTGTGCGAAAGGGGAACGCTATATTGTTTTGAGTCGAAGCGGAAAGGATTATTTGCAGATTTCCGCGGATACGCTGGAGGGAGTAGAGAATGCCTATATTTCTTCCAAGTCGGAAAATGTTCGGCTGGAGTATGGACTGGATGAGGCGAGAAGCTTAAATCTCAGACAGAAAGTATTGAATATGTATGATAACCTGGGCGTTTCCAAGGCACAGGATTATATCAATATTCGTTCTACTCCGGAAGACAAGGGACTGGACAACATTATCGGAAAATTTCCGGGCTTTGCCGGAGGCAATATTCTTTCCGAAGAAAACGGGTGGCTTAAGATTCAGTCGGGAAGCATTACAGGGTATGTGAAGGCGGAACTTGTGGCGCGTGGACAAGAGGCGGAGCAGCTTGCCCTAAAGCACGCGCAGGTCATGGCCATCGTGAATACGGATTCTTTAAATGTCCGTTCCAGTCCGGACCTTAGTGCAAAGGCATGGACCAAGATTACGAAGGATCAGCGCTACTCCGTTATTAATCAGCTGGACGGGTGGGTACAACTTGACTTGGATTCCGGAGATGATGAGGACGGAGAGCAAGGAGCTTTCGTTTCTACGAGAGACAACAATGTTTCCGTAAGCTATATGCTCTATGAAGCGTTCAGTTATCGTCCCGCACAGGATCGGGAGAATCAGGCGGCAAAGAGAAGAAGTGATTTGGTAAACTTTGCTTGTCAGTTTGTTGGAAATCCTTACGTTTGGGGCGGGACTTCCCTCACTCACGGCGCGGATTGTTCCGGATTCACCCAGACCATTATGGCGAAATATGGGGTATCTCTTCCGAGAGTATCCAGAGAGCAGGCAAAGACCGGTTCCAAGGTAAGCAGTGAAAATATAAAGCCGGGAGATTTGATTTTCTATGCCAACCGCCGGGGAACCGTAAATCATGTCGGCATATATATCGGAAACGGACAGGTGGTCAATGCGGCTTCCCGTCGTTCCGGAATACGAATATATCGTTGGAATTACAGGACGCCGGTTGCGATTCGGAATGTCCTTGGAGAATAAAACGCAGAAAGGATGTGTTATGGAAACGTATGTACTCTCTTGCTGTTCTACAATGGACTTAAGTAAGGCCTGGGCGGAAGAGCATGGTGTGAATCTGATCTATGCGAAGTACTATCTGGGAGAAGAGGAATTTTTGGATGATTTTTATGCTTCTCTTCCGCAGGAAAAGCTCTTCTCTCGCATGCTTTCCGGAGAAAAGAGCAGAACGACCCAGATTAATACGGAAGACTATGTTGAAAGTTTTCGGAAGTTTTTGTCTGTAGGGAAGGATATTTTTCATATCTGCTTGTCCAGCGGGGTTTCAGGCACTTTTAATTCCTGCCATATTGCGAGGGATATTCTCCTGGAAGAGTTCCCGGAGAGAAAGATTGAGATTGTAGACTCCCTTATGGCCTCTTCCGGCTATGGACTTCTTGTCGATAAAGCCTACGCCTTAAAGCAGGAGGGGCTTTCCATTGATGCACTGAAAAAGGAAGTGGAGAAATGGCGTTCCCGTCTTCATGCCTATTTCTTCACCTCGGATCTCCGATTCTTTATCCAGGGAGGAAGAGTCAGTAAAGCAGCCGGATTTATCGGCGGAATTCTGAAAATCTGTCCGGTACTCATGATTACCGGGGAAGGAACACTAAAGCCGATAGAAAAGGCACGGGGAAAGAAACAGGCTATCGAGAACGTTCTGTCCAAGATGGAGAAGGCGGGATATCTTCCCTCCGAACCTTGTTTTCTCAGTCACTCTGCTTGCTTAGAGGATGCAAAGCGCCTGGAAGAAGCGATTCAGGAGCGATTCAAGCCGAGCGGCAGGATAGAAATCTTCGATATCGGCGGGTCCATTGCCTGTCACACCGGTCCGGGAACCGTGGCAGCCTTCTTCTTCGGGAAGGAGAAGGCGTAGTCGAAGCTTAGCCGAATCGAACTTTACTTGTTTTTTGCAGGTATGATAAAGAGGAAAGATAGAACATGATTTTTTCTAAAGATTGTGTTCTATCTTTTTTGGTATGTGCAAGAAGGCGATATAGGGTATTGTGTAAAAATGGATTTAAAGTACTGTGCACCTTCCTTTACCTTCTTTCTGCGCGTTTTCTTTTCTTAAAGAGATAGGAATAAAAATATTTACAAAACAAATGTTCTGTTATATGATATAGAAAATAAAGGAGAGGAGAGATGGAGGACAGAACAGAGGGAGAGAGAAGAGAGACAGATGGGGAGAAAAGTCCGGAGTGCCATGTACGGGAAGAGGAAGCATCCTGTGGCATTATGGCGATTGATTTGAAGTCGTTTTATGCTTCCTGTGAGTGCGTAGAGCGGGGGCTAGATCCGATGGATGCCTATCTCGTAGTTGCGGATGGAGGGCGCACGGAGAAGACGATTTGCCTTGCGGTGAGTCCGTCTTTGAAGAGTCTCGGTGTACCCGGAAGACCGCGGCTTTTTGAAGTCATAGAGAAGGTGAAAGAGATCAATTACCGTAGAAAGGAGGAGACGAAACTTGGGAGGCTGATTGGGAGTTCCTGCCTGGATTCGGATTTAAGGACGTATCCCTTTTTGGCATTATCCTATATTACGGCACCGCCCAGAATGGCGCTGTATATGGAGTACAGCAAGAGAATATATGAGATTTATCTGCGTTATGTATCGAAGGAGGATATCCATGTTTATTCCGTAGATGAGGTATTTATCGATTTGCGTCCTTACGAAGAAGTGTATCAGAAAGGCGCGGAGGAGCTTGCGGGAGAGATTGTGAAGACGGTCTATACGGAGATGGGAATCGTTGCCACGGTCGGTCTGGGGGAGAATCTGTACCTTGCAAAAGTAGCGATGGACATTCTGGCGAAGAAGTTGAAGGTAGAGGGAAGGGGACTTCGGCTTGCCAAGCTTACGGAGCTCGATTATCGGCAGGTGCTTTGGACCCATCGTCCGCTCCGGGATTTCTGGAGAATCGGCAGAGGAACGGAAGAGAAACTTGCCCAATACGGAATCTATACGATGGGAGATATCGCGATGGCTTCCTTGGCGGGAGAAGGGAGAAAGCAGAATCAGGCTTTACTTTACAAGCTTTTTGGAATGCAGGCAGAGTATCTGATTGACCATGCATGGGGATATGAGCCGTGTAGGATTCAGGACATTCATGCCGTACAGGCGAAGCGGAAGAGTCTTTCCGAAGGGCAGGTTTTACCCTGCCCGTACGATGCGAAGAAAGGAAGAATTGTTGCAGAGGAGATGGCCCTTTCCCTATCCTTCACCCTAGTGGAGAAAGGACTGGGAACAGAGCTTGTGGAGTTGTATCTGTCCTTTGATGAGGAATGTATAGGAGAGTCCTATCTGGGGGAGAGGAGCAGAGATTATTTTGGGAAGGTCGTACCGAAAGGAGTACACGGATATCGTCGTTTGGCAGGCCGTACTGACAGGGAGAGGGAACTTACGGACGCCATTTTATCCGTCTATGACGAGATTATGGATAAAAGACTGAGTATTCGTAAGATTGCGCTGTCTTTCGAAGATGTGCGTCCCTTGGAAAAAAACCTGGGGCAGCTGGACCTTTTCCATTATCTGGAAGAGAAGAGGGAGGACGGAAGAAAGAAGACGGAGGACAAGGAAGAGCGAATCAGAGAGGCTTCTCTTCATCTTATGCACAAGTATGGAAAGAATGCGGTATTGAAGGCATACCAGTATGTAGAAGGAGCCAGAGGCAGGGAGAGAAATAAGCAGATAGGAGGGCACAGCAGTGGTGTATAGCAAAGAAGAGAGGGAGACATATCGATGCCGGGAAGCGTTTTCCGAAGAGAAAGAGAGTAGGATATCGGAGGGAAGATATAGTACAATTGTACAGCATAGTTATCCCTTTCCGCTGTATCGGAAGCGGAGCAGCGTATCGCACAGGGCAGTGCAGTTTTTCGCCTTTGCGGCTTTGAAGGGGTATGAGGAGATGTTGGAAGGAAAAGAGGGAGGATAGTGTATGCAGTATTTGTCCGTCAAAGAGGGACCAAAGGATGTGTCCCGTATCATTTTGGGCTGTATGCGGATGCCGTCATTGTCTGTGGAAGAGGCGGCGAGGCAGATAGAAGAGGCAGTTGCCTTAGGAATCAATTTCTTTGATCATGCGACCTGTTATGGCAGGGGAGACGCGGAGGCGCGATTCGGTGAGGCTTTACGGAAGACCGCTCTAAAGAGAGAAGACTTGTGGATTCAGGATAAGTGTGGGCTTTGTTTTGAACGGAGCGAGTTTGATTGGAGTAAAGAGAATATCATAAAGAGCGTGGAGGAGAGCCTGAAACGCCTGCAAGTGGAGTATCTGGATGTGCTCCTTCTGCACAGGCCAGACTTGATTTACGAGCCGGAAGAAGTGGCGGATGCGTTTCAGAACCTGGAAAGTAGCGGGAAGGTTCGCTTTTTTGGCGTGAGTAATGTACCGATGATGCAACTTAAAGTACTGAAGAAATACGTGAAGCAGCCCCTTCGGATTAACCAGTTGCAGCTTTCTCTTCCGGCATCCCAGCTTATTGATCAAACTCTTTATGTGAATGACATGACGACGGAACGCTCGATTGACCGGGACAATGGTTTACTGGATTATTGCCGTCTGGAAGAGATAACGATACAAGCATGGTCGCCCTTACAGTTCGGTAAGTTTGAAGGCTGTTTTGTAGATCATCCGGCTTTTCCGGAGTTGAATCAGACCCTCGGCAGTTTGGCAGAAAAGTATGGCGTTTCGAAAACGGCGATTGCTGTAAGTTGGATTCTTCGTCATCCGGCGAAGATGCAGGTTGTTGCCGGAACGATGCATCCGGAGCACTTGAGACAGTATTGTGATGCGACAAAGGTAGAGCTTACCCACCGGGAGTGGTATCAGTTGTATCTTGCATCGGGAAAGAAGCTCCCATAACTTCCTATTTCTAAAATTTTATCCTTTCTGCTTGACACATACCCCACTGGGGTATATTATGCTTCGCGAAAGGAAGGTTATGGCGTTATGAATAAATATACAGTCACAGGGATGTCCTGTGCAGCGTGTCAGGCAAGGGTAGAGAAAGCTGTACAGAAAGTGCCGGGTGTGAAGAGCTGTTCCGTTTCCCTTCTTACAAACAGTCTTGCGGTGGAAGGAGAGGCTTCCGAAGAGGCATTGAAAGAGGCGGTGGAAAAAGCGGGATACGGTTTTGTGTCGGGTGCGGAAGGAGAAAAAAGCAGGGAAGAGGAAGCACTGAAAGATACAGAGACACCGAAGTTAAAGAAGCGCTTTTTGTATTCCCTTCTCTTTTTAGCGGTCTTAATGACGCTGTCTATGGGACCGATGCTCTTTTCCATCCCATTACCGAAAGTACTCACTTATCCGGGAATGCTTGCGCTTACGGAGATGCTTCTGGCAATCGTGGTTATGTTGATTAACAAGAAGTTTTTCACCTCCGGTTATTCTTCTTTGTTTCAGCTTTCCCCCAATATGGATACACTGGTGGCTCTCGGATCTTCGGCATCGTTCTTGTATTCCCTTGGCGTCTTATATATGGTGATTCTTTACCTCGGGCAGGGAAATCAGGAGATGGCGAAGCAGATCGGACACCACCTCTATTTTGAAACGGCGGCGATGATTCCCACTCTGATTACACTGGGGAAAATGCTGGAGTCCATCTCTAAAGGAAAGACAACGAATGCATTGAAGGGGCTCATGAATCTGAGTCCGAAAACAGCCGTTCTTTTGCAGAATGGAGAAGAGAAGACGGTCCCGATTGAGACCGTTTCCGTAGGGGACAGTTTTGTGGTGCGTCCCGGAGAGCAGATTCCGGTAGACGGAGTAATTCTTTCCGGAAAAACCGCGGTGGACGAATCAGCGCTTACCGGAGAGTCCATTCCCGTAGACAAGGAAGAAGGAGATAGTGTTTCTGCCGCGACACTGAATCGTTCGGGTTATATTACAGCGAAAGCGACGCGTGTCGGAAAGGACACCAGCCTGTCGCAAATTATCGAAATGGTTTCCAACGCGGCGGCAACGAAGGCACCGATTGCCCGGATTGCAGATCGGATTGCGGGGGTTTTTGTCCCCTTTGTAATGGGAGTTGCTCTTCTTACTTTCGTTGTTGTACTGGGAAGCGGAGCGGAATTTTCCGCAGCACTTTCCCGTGCTGTTGCCGTACTGGTCATCAGTTGTCCCTGTGCTTTGGGACTTGCCACCCCGGTAGCCATCATGGTGGGAAACGGCGTCGGTGCGAAAAACGGGATTCTCTTTAAGACGGCAGCTTCTCTGGAGGAAGCGGGAAAGGTCGAAATTATCGCCCTCGATAAGACGGGAACCATTACCAACGGTACACCGGTACTTACCGACGTAATTCCGGTAGAAGAGGAGAAAAGAGAAGAACTTCTTCGTCTTGCCGTTTCTATCGAGAAGAATTCAGAGCATCCGCTTGCAAAGGCAATACAGTCTTATGGAGAAGAGAAGGGGATTGTTCCCTATCCGGTAGAAGAATTTCAGGCCCTAACCGGGCACGGTGTGTCGGCACTCTATCAGGGGGAGAAGCTTCTGGCGTGCTCAGAGGGCTATCTTCGGAAAGAGTTCACGGTAGAGGATGCATTTTTAGAGAAAGTGCACCCGCTCTCAAAGGAAGGGAAGACGAATCTGTTTTTTCTGAAAGAAGGAAAGCTCTTGGGCGCCATTGCTGTAGCCGATACCCTGAAAGAGGATGCGAAGGAAGGTATTCGGGAGTTAAAAGCGCAGGGAATCTTTACGGTAATGCTGACCGGGGACCAAAAAAATACGGCGGATGCGATTGCGAAGGAGGCGGGAGTTGATGCCGTCATTGCGGAAGTTCTTCCAGATGGAAAAGAAGCCGTTATTCGGGAATTACAGAGTTTCGGAAAAGTAGCTATGGTGGGAGACGGAATCAACGACGCAGTTGCTCTTACTAGGGCGGATCTCGGTATTGCCATCGGGGCAGGAACAGATGTCGCGATTGATGCTGCTGACCTGGTATTGATGAAGTCTCGTGTTTTGGATATTCCGAAGAGTATTCGTCTGTCGCGTGCTACGATTCGCAATATTCACGAGAACCTGTTTTGGGCTTTCTTCTATAACGTTATATGCATTCCGCTTGCAGCCGGATTCTATTCTGCGGTATTTCATTGGAATTTTGAGATGAATCCGATGGTTGGCGCACTGGCGATGAGTTTATCCAGCGTGACAGTTTGTTTGAATGCACTTCGTCTGAATCTCTTTTCCATAAGTCATGCGGAAAGCGATAAACGGAAAGGAATTTCGGAAGAAGACAGACAGAAGCTGATAGAGAAGTTGAGAGAAAAGAAAGAGGAGGAAAAAAGGATGGAAAAGAAGATGACAATTAAGGGAATGATGTGCGGACATTGCGAAGCAACGGTAAAGAAGGCACTGGAGGCGATTTCCGGCGTAGATCATGCAGAGGTGAGTCATGAAAGCGGGACAGCAGTCGTTTATTTGAAGAGTGCTGTCAGTGACGCCGAGCTGAAAGAAGCTGTGGAGAAGGCGGATTATGAGGTCACGGGAATTTCCGGGTAGGTGTCAGATGGAGAACTGTGCTTGCGGGGAAAGAAAGAAGTTACAGCCCAGAGAGACGAGCGAGAAGAAAGCATTGATTTCTCGCCTGAATCGGATGGAAGGACAGATTAAGGGCATTCGGAATATGTTGGAGGAAGATCGGTATTGTGTGGATATCATTACCCAGGTGAGTTCCGTTTCCTCCGCTTTAAAGGCCTTCAGCAAGGAACTTTTACAAAGACATATCGCTTCCTGTGTAGTGGAAGAAATAGAAGAGGGAAGAGAAGGTGCGGTAGAAGAGCTTTGTGACTTAATCAAAAAAATTATGTAATCTGTAAGATTTTCATACTTTAAACACAAAAGAACCCTATACTTCGCGTATCGGGTTCTTTTCATGTAAAGGAGAAGAGCAAAGGATATAGATTGAGCAAGGAGAGTAAAGAATGGATAAAAACAATTCGTTCCCGAATTTTGACGAATTTTTCTCGGATAAGCAGAAGCGGAATAATAAGGGGGGAAATGGGAATCGACCGAATCCCTATTTGTTTTATGTTTTTGCAGCCTTGATTATTACTTTGCTTTTAAACAGTTTTGTGATCCCTGCTATCAAGCAGTCTCGTATTCAGAGCAGCAGCTATTCTGATTTTCAGAAGGCGATAGAGGAGCAGACGGTAAAAGCGGTGGAATTCAAGGAAGATTCCATAGATTATGAAGTCGTAAAAGACGGGAAGACAAGCATTTACAGTACGACCAGAATTAAAAATGAGTTCGCTGAAGCGCAGATTATCAATGAACTTACGAAGCAGGGTGTAAAGTACAATGAAACCGTTCCGGTAGAGAATAATTTCCTCCTGAACTTTATTTTTTCCTGGATTGTTCCCTTACTCCTCTTTATGGCGGTCGGAAATTGGCTCTCTAAGCGAATGAGTTCCGCGATGGGAGGCATGGGAGGCGGAGGCTTCGGCCTTGGCGGCTTCGGAAAGTCCAATGCAAGAGAGTATGAAAAGAAGGACGACAGTATCCGCTTTAAAGATGTAGCCGGAGAAGATGAAGCGAAAGAACTGCTCACCGAAATGGTAGATTATCTGAACCACCCGGACAAATATGCGAAGATTGGAGCAAAGATTCCGAAGGGAGCCTTACTGGTTGGTCCCCCGGGAACCGGTAAAACCATGCTGGCAAAGGCGGTTGCAGGAGAAGCCGGCGTACCCTTTTTCTCTATCTCCGGTTCTGAGTTTGTGGAGATGTTTGTAGGAATGGGTGCTGCGAAGGTACGGGACCTTTTCGAGCAAGCAAAGAAGAAGGCACCGTGTATCATTTTCATCGATGAAATCGATGCGATTGGAAAGAAGCGCGGAGCAGGCGGCTTAGGAGGAAATGATGAGCGGGAGCAGACTCTGAATCAGCTGCTCACGGAAATGGACGGCTTCGACAGTTCGAAGGCAATCATCCTTCTTGCTGCAACGAATCAGCCGGATCAGCTGGATCCCGCCTTACTTCGTCCGGGACGTTTCGACAGAAGAGTGCCGGTAGAGCTTCCCGATTTTCAGGGAAGGATAGATATTCTGAAAGTGCACAGTAAGAAGATCAAGATGTCAGACAATGTGAACCTGGAAGCCATTGCCAAGGCGGCACCCGGTGCATCCGGTGCGGAGCTCGCAAATATCATTAATGAAGCTGCACTTCGCGCGGTTCGTGCAGGAAGGGAGAGGGTGATTCAGTCTGACCTGGAAGAGTCCATTGAAGTTGTTATTGCCGGTTACCAGAAGAAGAATAAGGTGATGACGGACAAGGAGAAGCTGATTGTTTCCTATCATGAAGTGGGGCATGCGCTTGTCGCCGCTTTGCAGAAGGATTCTGCCCCGGTTCATAAGATTACGATTATTCCCAGAACTTCCGGTGCTTTAGGCTATACCATGCAGGTGGATGACGAAGGAAATCACTACCTTTATTCGAAGGAAGAGCTGGAAAACAAGATTGCGACCCTGACAGGCGGCAGGTGTGCGGAAGAGCTGATCTTCCATACTTGTACTACCGGTGCGTCAAACGATATTGAGCAGGCAACCAAGTCCGCGAGAGCCATGATTACCCGTTACGGCATGGCGGACGGGATTGGTATGGTTGCTATGGAGCAGCTGCATAACCAGTATCTGGGCGGCGACGCAACGCTTACCGTTTCTCCCGAAACACAAACAAAGATTGATGATATGGTTGTTGCGCTGGTGAAGAAGCAGCATGATAAAGCGTATAAGCTTTTGGAAGAGAATATCACCAAGCTTCATGAAATCACGAAGTTCCTTTATGAAAAGGAAACCATCTCCGGAGAAGAATTTATGGAGATTTTGAACAGGAAAGAGGTCGATCCTTCCGTGCTTGCGAAGACAGAAGAGTAGAAGAAATGTATTTTCATTATAGCGACGGATGCTTTGGGCTGAAAGAGTGCCTTCCTTCGAAAGATTTTTCTCGGCGGAAGGCATTTTCCTTTGCTAAAAAAGGAAACGTAAAAAGAGCATAAAAAAGAGGGCGAAAAGAGAAACTTTTCTTATCCGCTATATAGATTGCGATATAGATTTCTAAAAAAGGCTGGTCAGTCCATTGCAAACTATGGTACATTGGAAAAAGAAGATAGAGGAACGGGTGTAGATAGAGAATAGGTAAGGGCCGAAGGACTTGTTCAGGTATCGGAAACGATCTGAAACGTTTATTTCGTAAAGGGGGAGGCACGAATGAAACGGGACCTGGATTATCTTCGACTGTTGGCAAAGAGTTTTCCGAGCGCAAACAAGACTGCTGCGGAGGTGATTAATCTGCGGGCAATCTGTGCCCTTCCGAAAGGAACGGAATACTTCTTTTCCGATTTGCACGGGGAGAGTGAAGCTTTTATCTTTCTTTTGCGCTCCGCTTCCGGTGTCATTCGAGCAAAGATTGCAGAGCTTTTTACGGAACTGTCGAATGACGAGCAGCTTCGTTTGGCAAATCTCGTCTATTATCCGAGGGAAAGTTTTCAGGAAAAAGGAAATGACAGACTGAAGGATATGCATCTGCAAAAAGCGGTTTTGCATTATCTTTCCGTGCTATGTTTGAAAGTGGCGTCGAAATATACGAGATCCAAAGTAAGAAAGAAGCTTCCGAAAGAGTTCGCTTATGCGATAGAGGAGTTACTGTACCCGGGCGAAGAAGACACTGATCTCTATCATAAAGAAATTCTGGAAGGAATCGTGGATGTCGGGAGAGGAAAAGAGTTTATTATTGCCCTCTGTGAGTTGATCCAGAATCTGAGTATTGATTGTCTGCACATTATCGGGGATATCTACGATAGGGGGGCAAGGCCGGACCGCATCATGGAAGAGCTTCTGTCCTTTCATGATGTAGATATCCAGTGGGGAAATCATGATGTGGATTGGATGGGGGCAAGTTCCGGGAACCCGGCTTGCATCGCGAATGTCCTTCGCATCGCCACCTCCTACAATAACTTTGATATGCTGGAAGATGGCTATGGAATCAATATTCGGCCGCTTTCGATGTTGGCACAGGAAATTTATGGGGAGGACCCCTGTACATTTTTTTATCCCCATCTTTGGGATGAAAATGTTGCGGATTCGGTGGAACCGGCTCTTGCTGCAAAGATGTGTAAAATGATCAGTGTGATACAGTGGAAAGAGGAAGGACAGCTCATCCGGAGACACCCTGAGTATGGTCTTTCTCATAGGATGCTTCTCCATAAAATCCATCCGGAAAAGGCGGAGGTGGAAGTAGAGGGAATCGTATATCCCATGCGGGACTGCTCGTTTCCGACCGTGGATTGGAAGGATCCCTATCAACTTTCAGAGAAAGAGCAGGAGTTGATGGATACCTTAATTTACAGTTTCACCCATTCCAAGGTATTGAAAAGGCACATGGACTTTTTCTTCAGTCATGGCGGAATGTATAAGGTCGTGAATCATAACATTCTCTTTCACGGCTGTATTCCGATGACGGAAGGCGGCGATTTTCTTTCCATCACGACAAGAGACGGGGAAGTGGCCGGGAAAAGATTACTGGATTATTGCGAGCAGAAATGTAGAGAAGCTTATTTTATGAATGCGGAACTGGATCCCAACGGAAAGCGCTATGCGACCGATTTTTTCTGGTATCTTTGGTGTGGACCGAAGTCTCCCCTTTTCGGAAAAGATAAGATGAGCAGTTTTGAGCATTGTTTTATTGCGGATCCGGAGAGTCATAAAGAGCGCTATAATGCCTATTACAGATGGGTGGAGAAGGAAAGCTATGTAGACCGAATTATCGAAGAGTTCCATGAAATTCCCGCCCTTTCCCATATTGTAAACGGTCATGTTCCGGTGAAAAGCAAAAACGGAGAGAGGCCGGTTAAAGCGAATGGCAAAGTATTTGTGATTGACGGCGGAATTTCCAAAGCGTATCATTCTAAAACCGGTATCGCGGGGTATACTTTGATTTATGATTCGAAGCACCTCTCCTTGGCAGAGCATAGGAATTTCCAGAAGGGCGAGGAGAATACACCGTGTATCTCTGTTGTAGAACGGATGAAGAACAGGATTCGTATCGGAGAGACGGATAAAGGAATCGAGTTGAAGGAGCAGATGGAAGATTTGCTTGCTTTGCTGGAAGCCTATCGAAATGGAGAAATTAAAGAAGAACTGCATTAGCAGATGGGGACGAAGGATAGAATAGAAGAAAAGCGGGAGTCTGTACGTTTTTCTTTAGTCGAGTAGAGAAGGGAGAAAAATGGAAAAGAAATCCGTTATGGTGGATTTGACAAAAGGAAATCCACTTCGTTTGATTGTCGGTTTTGCATTACCGATGTTCTTGGGGACGCTGTTCCAACAGTTTTACAGCATGGTGGATACCATCATTGTCGGAAAGATGCTGGGTTTAAACGCTCTTGCGGGAGTAGGGTCAACAGCCGCAATCAGTTTTATGATTAATGGATTTGTCATTGGACTTTGTTCGGGGTTTGCGATTCCCGTAGCCCAGAAGTTTGGCGCGAAGCAGGAGACTAAGCTTCGAAAGTATGTGGGAAATCTTTTGTGGCTTACGATTCTGTTTTCCGTGGTTATGACGGTACTTATCGGATTGACTACAAAGGGGATTCTGGTGCTGATGAACACACCGGAGGAAACCTTTTCGTATGCCTATATTTATATCTGGATTATCTTTCTGGGGATTCCGACTACATTCCTTTATAATATGACCAGCTCGATTATCCGTTCTCTCGGAGATTCGAAGACCCCGCTGTATTTCCTGATTTTTGCCGCCTTATTGAATATTGTCTTGGATTATGTCAGTATTCGTTATATGGGGTTTTCTGTAGACGGACCGGCGTATGCTACGGTGATTTCCCAGCTTCTTTCCGGCCTCCTCTGCTTACTCTATATGAGGAAGAAGTTTCCGATTCTCCGCTTTCAGAAAGGGGATCTGCGCTTCGAGAAGCACTATTATAAGAGACTTTTACTCATGGGTGTCCCGATGGGCTTGCAATACAGCATTACCGCGATTGGTTCCGTCGTTTTACAGACAGCGGTAAACGGTCTTGGTGCGGCTCCGATGGCGGCAATCACAGCCGGGCAGCGTATCAGCGGATTCTGCTGCTGTGTTTTTGATGCCTTGGGTGCTACCATGGCGACGTATGCAGGGCAAAATGCCGGAGCGAAAGAGTACAAGAGAATTGATGAGGGAGTCTGGGCGGCAACAAAGATCGGGTCAGCCTATGCGATTCTGATTTTTGTTCTGCTTTTCCTCTTTGGAGGGGAAGTTCCGAAGATTTTTATCGATGGGAAAGAGACGGCAGTGCTGGCGATGACGAAGCAATTCCTTGTAGCGAATTCCTTGTTCTATATTCCGCTTACCTTCGTCAATGTATGGCGGTTTTGTATACAGGGAATGGGCTTCTCGGGTTTTGCCATGTTTGCCGGGGTGAGTGAGATGATTGCGCGTTCCCTGGTTGCTTTTCTTCTTATTCCCGTTTTCGGCTATATTGCAGCGTGTTATGCCTCTCCGCTCGCCTGGCTCTTTGCGGATGCCTTTTTGGTCCCGGCTTTTTACCATTGTATAAAGAAGTTGAAGAGTGGGATGGGAATGAATTAATATAGGGGAGAAAGAAAGTCTACAAGATAAGGACGTCGTTTGGCGCCGCTTTACGAAGAATTGAAGGATAAAATGGCAACAAGTATTTTAAATGTCGAGAATGCGAGCAAAAGTTTTCAAAATAAGCGATTATTTCACAAGGCAAATTTCTTTATGCAGGAAGGAGAGAAAGTTGCCCTCATTGGAAAGAATGGAGGAGGGAAGTCGACCCTCCTCCGCATTATTGCGGGGGAAGAGGAGTTAGACGAAGGAACGGTAGTGAAGAAACGCGGTTTGAAACTGGCCTATCTTCCGCAGGAAACCCGGTTTTCAGAGGAGGAAGAGCTGCTTCCGGCACTCTGTAAGAGCTTTACAGAAGAAATCCCCGAGACAGAAAAAGAGGCAATGGGAAAACGGATTCTGCAAGAGCTTGGGCTTTGTGACTTTACGATTTCCTGTGCAAAACTTTCCGGAGGGCAGAAGAAACAACTGGCGCTGCTTTCCGTATTGAGCGTCGAGCCTGACCTTTTGCTTCTTGATGAGCCGACAAACCATATAGATGAAGAAGTCAGTGAGTGGTTGGAAGAGCGTTTGAAGCGCTTTAAGGGGAGCATTCTTCTGGTTACGCACGATCGCTATTTTCTGGACAGTATTTGTAATCGGATTGTGGAGCTGGATAGGGAGCAGTTTATTTCCTATGACTGTAAGTATGATGCCTATCTGGAGGAGAAGGCGGAACGCTTATCAGGGGAGTTTGCCAAGGAGAGGGCAAGGCAGAATCTCCTTCGAAAAGAACTTGCCTGGGTCAGGAGAGGGGCGAAGGCAAGGAGCACGAAGCAGAAAGCAAGACTCGACCGTTACGAAAAACTTTCTTCCATGCACGGGCCGACGGAAGAAGAGGAACTGCAACTCTCCTCCGTTTTTACAAGACTCGGAAAGTCAACGATTTTGATTGAGGATCTCGGGAAGTCCTATGGAGATAAATTGCTTTTTTCCCATTTTGACTATCATTTTCTTCGCAATGACCGTATCGGGATAGTGGGGAAAAACGGGGTCGGAAAATCTACCCTGATGAAGACCATTTTTGGAGAAATTCCTCCGGATACAGGGCGTGTGGAATGCGGGCAAACCGTTCGGATTGCTTATTTCAGGCAGGAAAATGAAGAACTGAATGAGAAGGAAAGAGTCATTGACAGTATTCGGGATATAGCGGATTATCTGCCGACGACGGATGGATTAATTTCCGCTTCCCAGATGGCGGAGCGTTTTCTTTTTACGCCGGAAATGCAGTTTGCAC
>JABZIV010000003.1 GCA_015258095.1 Lachnospiraceae bacterium | reverse complement strand
ATAAGAAACTCTATGAAACGGTTGTAAAGGAATATAAGACGACGCAGGTCTTTCCACCCAGTCGTGACCTCTTTAAGGCCTATGAACTCTGCCCCTATCACAAGGTAAAAGTGGTGATTCTAGGGCAGGATCCGTATCACAATGTAGGACAGGCACAGGGGATGTCCTTTTCGGTTCCGAAAGGCGTTCCGCTTCCTCCTTCTTTACAGAATATATTTAAAGAGATACGGGATGACCTGTCCATTTTGGAGCCCGATTGCGGAGATTTAAGTTATTGGGCAAAGCAGGGCGTTCTGCTTTTAAATACCGTTTTGACCGTACGGGCGCATCAGGCTTTTTCTCATCGGGGAATCGGCTGGGAAGAGTTTACGGATGCAACGATTCGGGCGATAGAGGAAAAGGAAGATCCTGTCGTGTATATTCTTTGGGGAGCACCGGCGCAGAAGAAGCGGAGCATGATACGGCAGAAGAAGCGGCTTGTCCTTACCGCGCCGCATCCCAGTCCGCTCAGTGCGTATCGCGGATTTTTCGGCTCTAAGCCATTCAGCAAGTGCAACGCTTATCTTCGGAAAGAGGGAGTAGAGGAAATCGATTGGCAGCTTCCCTCCTCCTCGTCTTCTGCTATGTAGAAAGGGTTTTTATGAATATCGTTGAATTTTTGAAGGTTCTTGTTTTTTCCCTGGTGGAGGGCTTTACGGAGTGGTTGCCGATTTCTTCCACCGGACATCTGATTTTACTACAGGATATCATCCCTTTAGGAGGAAGTAAGGATTTTTTCTCTACCTTTGAAGTTTTGATTCAGCTCGGCGCCGTATTTGCCGTCGTGCAGGAATTTTTCTTTCGCATCTGGCCGTTTGGCAGAAGAAAGAAGGCAAGAGGAATCTATCTCAAGGAGGACCGGGTGATTTTAATCGGAAAGATACTCCTTGCCTGCTTACCTGCGGCGGTTCTCGGATTACTCTTGGACGATTTTCTGGACAAATATCTCTATAACGGTTTTGTGGTATCCCTCATGCTCGTTCTGTACGGCGTGTTCTTCTTACTGATAGAGGATAAGAATGCGAAGCGGGATTTTCAATATACGAAAGTGGAGGATCTTTCCTGGAGTTTGTGTTTCAAGATCGGCCTTTTCCAGTGCCTGGCGTTGATTCCGGGAACCTCCCGCTCCGGTGCCACGATTATCGGAGCAATGCTTCTTTCGGTAGGAAGAGTCGCGGCAACGGAGTTCTCTTTCTTCCTCAGTGTCCCGGTGATGGCGGGAGCGAGCCTTTTGAAGCTTCTTAAACATGGAGGACATTTTACGGGGACGGAATGGTTCATGCTCCTTCTTTCCATGGTTCTTGCCTATCTGGTCAGCATCTATTGTATTCGCTTCCTTCTTCGCTATATTCGAAACCACGATTTCAAGGCCTTCGGGTATTACCGCATTGTTTTCGGAAGCATCACCCTGCTCTGGTTTTTGGTATCCCATTTTGTCCTGTAAGAAAACTGTAATAGCAACGTAAATGAATGTCGCTTGTAAGTTTTTTCGGAAATCATTATCTTTATCTTATTAATGAACGGTTTGGAAAGGAAATGAGGGAGAAATGAAGGGAAAGAGTGTAATACTCGGGCTTGTTCTATCCTTACTGCTTAGTATGCAGAGCTTTGCGGCGACGGAGATTGGGCTCAACTTGAATTGGAAGTACGCTAAGAATGCGAAGATTAATACAGGAAAGGCAATTTTGTTTACTTCGGATAGTAAGAATCCGAAGAAGATTACGATTGCGGTGAATGCCGGACACGGCACGAAGGGCGGAGAGAAGCTAAGAACGCTCTGCCATCCGGACGGGACGAGAAAAGTAACGGGAGGTACGAATGCGGCAGGAGTGACGACTGCACTTGCCGTTTCCTCCGGGATGACCTTTAAAGACGGAACGAAAGAGGCAACCGTTACCTTAGAGATGGGACATATTTTTGCGAAGAAGCTTCTGCAAGCCGGATATGATGTATTGTTGATTCGGGACGGAGAGGATGTACAGCTGGACAATGTTGCACGGACCGTGCTTGCGAACAACAAGGCGGATGCGCACATTGCTTTACACTGGGATGCTACAGAAAAGGATAAGGGCGCGTTCTTTATGTCCGTTCCCGACTCTTTAAAGAGAATGGAGCCGGTGGCTTCTCACTGGGAGAGTCATGAGAAGTTGGGAGAGAGTCTGATTTCCGGATTGAAGGGAAAAGGAGTGAAGATTTTCTCGAAAGGCAGTATGGATATGGACCTTACCCAGACTTCGTACTCCACGGTTCCGTCCGTGGACATCGAACTTGGCGACAAGGTTTCCGATCATAGTGAGAAGCAGTTGAACCTTCTCGGAGATGCATTGGTCGACGGGGTCAATAAATATTACGGGTTCGCTTCGTAAGCTGTGTTTTGCGAATAGACGGATGCGATTCAGAAACAGCACATATTCAGGAATAACGAACATATAGGAATAGCGGATAGGTGGGAAGAGTACTGTGTACGAAATACACGGTACTCTTTTTTTCTTATTTTTTTTTCAAAAATGGACGAGAGAATAGAGAATGCCTATGGCAAATATTGGAAATACGGAAGTGGAAACACTTCTTCGTCAGGGAAGGACAGAAGATGGAAAAAGAAAGAGTAGAGACAGTACAGAGGGAAGGAGAGGCGTTAAAGAGAACAGAATCTCCGAAGAAAAGAAAAAAGGAAGAAAAAAGAGGAAAACTGAGCTGGAAAATTTCTGCAACAATCGGCGGATCGTTACTGGTTTTGTTTTGTATAGCAAACTTCGTGATCCTGTTTTTTGCACAGAAATACTTAGAGAGTAATGCGAAATCCTCTCTTATGAGTATCTCCAGAAACAGTGCCGGAAAAGTGGAAAAGGTCGAAAGCATCGTAAACAATATTTCTACTGCGGTAACCGAGAGTATGCAGGAAATGTACAACAATAAACTGGACTACAGCAGTGCTACTTCCACTGCACCCAGTGAAGTTTTTCCGAACGTGCAGCTTGCTCCCGATCGGGCGTATGAGGAGCGTTTTCTTGTAAATACCCTGTGGTACTACGTGCAGAAACATGATTTCTTTGCCGGCGCGGGTATTTTCCTCGAGCCGTCCGCATTTCAGAGTAATGTAGCGGACTATAGTTTCTATGTTACAAGAGGAGATGACGGAAATCGTTTTATTAAACCGATGCAGTATTCCTTCTTTCAGGAAGAAGAATACTATAAGAAGGTTAAAGCGGATAAACAGATTCTGATTCAGGATCCTTTTGACAGTAAGATTACCGGTTTGAACATCGTTGTGGCGACCTATCCGATCGTGGTCAACGATGAATTTAAAGGTGTGTTGGTTTTGGATATCAATACCCAGGTTTTCAGTACGGTAAGCGAGAAGAACGAAGGAGAAGCGGCAAGCTTTTTTGATATCTTAACAAAGGAAGGCGCCTTTGTTTATAGTAGTAATCCCGAGGCGAAGGGAAAGAAACTGAACGATATCATGGGAGACACAAAGGCTAAGCCTATCATGGACGGTCTTGCCGAGAATAAAGAGTTCTTCTACTTAGGAAAGACACAGGCCAGTGCCATTATTCCGATTCAGTGGAAGGGAGCGAGCTGGCTTGCCATGACCAGCATGCCGACATCGGTTTTTGCCGCACAGAAAAATATGGCGTTACTGCTTATTATCGGAATTGAAGTGGTCTTCTTCGTGGCTATTTTCGCTTTGGTCTATACCCTGGTCGGAAAGGCGCTGAAACCGTTGAGCGGTTTATCGAAAGAGGCGGAGAAGCTGGCTAGAGGAGAACTGGATCTTCAGCTGAATTACCATAAGAAGGACGAAGTGGGCACGATTTTCCATAGTTTACAGGATGTAGCGGACAGTACCAAGAAGATGGTAGACCACTTAAAAGAAAGACTGAATGCCTTTGCCGGAGGAGATTTTTCTGTGGAAATCGGAAACGGAGAAGAGTATCACGGAGAATATAAGCAGCTTTATACTTCTCTTGTAGAGATTTCCAAGGATATGAACAATGCCTTAACGGAAGTGAAAAAATCTTCTCTGGAAGTAAAGCGCGGTGCGGACAGTGTAAGTAATGCTGCACAGATTTTATCCCAGGGCGCAACAGAGCAGAGCGGTTCCATTGACCAGTTCTCACAGACCATGGATCAAATCTCCCAGCAGGTACAGAGTACCGCAAAGAAAGCGGAGCATGCCTATTCATTAGGAAATAGGACCGGAGATGCGGTTGTCACCAGCAATAAGAAGATGGAAGAGATGGAAAGCGCTATGGCGGACATTACGGCCAAGTCGCAGGAAATCAGTAATATTATTAAGACCATTGACGATATCGCATTCCAGACCAATATTCTCTCTTTGAATGCGGCTATTGAAGCGGCAAGAGCAGGAGCAATGGGAAAAGGCTTTGCCGTCGTTGCGGATGAGGTAGGAAATCTGGCGCAGAAGTCCGCCAAAGCAGCACAAAATACAGCCGGGTTGATTGAAGAAACCATCGTTGCGGTAGAAAAGGGTGCCAAGATTACGAAAGAAACCGCTGTAGCGCTTTCGGAAGTTTCGGAGAGTACCGGCGAGGTGAGCAGAATTGTGGAAGAAATCTCCCGGAATTCAGAGGAAGAGGCAAGAGGAATTTCCGATTTGGTGAAGGGAATCGAGCAGATTTCTACGGTTGTACAGAGTACTTCCGCAACAGCGGAGGAGTGTGCAGCGGCATCGGAAGAGCTTTCCGCACAGTCCAATGTGATGGAAGACCTGGTTTCCGATTTCACGATTAAGGAAGCCTAAGATTACAGTTTGTATTCTCTAAAAAGAGAAGTAGCAAGATGACCGTACTTTACAGGGATGGAAGAGCCGGCATTAAGTGGTATTTCTCTTCATAATTGTATAGGGTATTGCAACAGGAGGACCGTTTTGGGACCATTATCCAAGGATGGATGTAAGGAGAAAGCCGTAGATTCGGCGCTCCTTATCCTGTGGGCAATACCCTATTTTTTTCTTCATGCGGAACGCCTGTGAGGCGCACATTCCTTCGCCGGTTCAGAAAGAATTTCCGGAATAGGACCTTCTTTGCGCCTCCTTCTTCATTCCGAAACTAATCCTTGTGTTTTCAAAGAAGCATTTGTATACTAAGCCGTGACGCTTTAAGGGTCTTTTCTTTTCGCTTTGTGGAGAAGAAAGAGTGAAAGCAGGCTGAGTTGAAGGTTCTATGAAAGAATGGAAGTTGATCCGCGAGGAAAGTAAGAGGAAAGGATATGAGCTATCTTTCTAGTTTATTTACCCTGTTTGGGGGATTGGGTATGTTTCTGTATGGCATGACCGTGATGAGTGACGGGATGCAGAAAGCGGCAAGCTCGAAAATGTCGAAGTTTTTGAATATTGTCACGGGGAACCGGCTGATGGCTGTTCTTCTCGGCGCCGGCATTACCGCTCTTGTACAGTCTTCTTCCGCGACAACCGTCATGGTGGTCGGCTTTGTTAATGCCGGAATTCTAAATCTCTCCCAGTCTGTGGGATTAATCATGGGTGCGAACATTGGAACCACCATCACAGCCTGGATGGTATCTCTCACGCAGGTGTCCAGTGCGGCTCTCAGTGTGTTTAAACCGGAGTTTTTTGCCCCCTTGCTTGTGGGCTTCGGTTCTTTCCGTCTGCTTATGGGAAAGAAGGGAAATGATGATCTTCTGGCGGATTTTTGTATTGGTGTAGGTTTGATTTTTATTGGTCTGGGATTTATGAGCAATGCGGTTTCTCCGTATGCAAAGTCTCCCGTATTTTCCGACGCCTTTCGTGTGATGGGAGGAAATCCCGTTTTGGGTATCCTTGCAGGAGCCATCGTAACGGGATTGATCCAGTCCTCCGCGGCTTCCGTATCTATTCTCCAAACGCTTGCCCTCTCCGGCGCAGTTCCGAGAACCGCAGGCTTTTATATTACCTTAGGGCAAAATATCGGTACCTGTGTTACCGCCCTGATTTCTTCCACCGGAACTTCCCGTACTGCGAAGCGGGCGGCGGTGATTCATCTCCTTTTCAACGTGACCGGTGCGGTTCTTTTCGGTCTGATCATTTTCTTTGCCAGTATTCCTTTTAAGACGTTCTTTCAAGGCAATTTAACACCGGTAGGGATATCCTTTTTCCATACCATTTTTAACGTAAGCTGTACCATAGTACTGTATCCGTTCGGAGACCTTCTGGTCGCCCTTTCCGGAAAACTCGTTGTAGAGACCAAGAAGGATAAGGAGGAGGCGGAGAACCCGAATCATTATTCCGAGGTGGAGAAGGCTTTGATCAAGCACCTGGATATTCGTATTTTAGAGTCTCCCGCCATCGCGATAGCGGCGGCGAAGATGGAAGTGGTGAATATGGCCCGTATTACGGAGGAAAATGTGCGCCATTCCGCGGATATTCTTCTGGAGGAGAAGGTGGAGGAAATCGATTCCATCTTTAAAGAGGAGCAGGTGATTGATAATATGCAGAAGCTCCTGACTGAGTATCTGATTCGTATCGGAAATCTTTCTTTAAATGAAATGCAGAAGTTGGAAGTGAATAATATGTTCAATACCATAACGGATATTGAACGTGCCGGAGACCACGCCGAGAATATCGCGGAGCAGGCAAAGTTTGCGGAGGAACATCAGATTTCCTTCTCGGAAATCGGACAGGATGACATCCGTAAGATTGCGGCGAAGGTGGTGGAGTCCTTCCATTCCAGTATCGTCGCCTTTGAAAAGAATGACCTGGATATGGTGGTGAAGACCGCGCACCTGGAGGATCAGGTGGATGAGATGGAAGAGGATATGCGAGAGACGCATATTGAGCGATTGAATTCCGGCTTATGTGAGCCGCAGGCAGGCGTTGTTTTCCTGGACGTCATCTCGGATTTGGAACGAATCTCCGATCATGCGGATAACATTGCGGGATATGTGAAGGTGATGGTTTAGTATAGCCTTAACAGGATAGAAAGCACGGATATATTTTTTCCCTTAAAAAAAGACGGAAAAAACGCTGAATTATAAAAAAAGTGAAAACTTTAACAAATGCTTGATTTCCGCTTGAAAAAAAGGGAAGGGTGCAATAGAATAGACGCTGTTATAGGAGGAGTATGGAGTCAGATTGCTTCTCATCATGAGTAAGAGTATAAAAGTTTGTTAGGAGGAAAAGGAATATGGCAGTAAAAGTAGCGATTAACGGATTTGGTCGTATCGGTCGTTTGGCATTCAGACAGATGTTTGATCATGAGGGAACGGAGATTGTAGCCATCAACGATTTAACCGATCCGAAGATGCTTGCACACCTTTTGAAATATGATTCTTCTCAGGGAAGATATAAGTATTGCGACAGCGTAGTAGCCGGAGAAGATTATATTGAGGTTAAGGGAAAGAAGATTAAGATCTATAAAGAGGCGGATGCTTCGAAGCTTCCTTGGGGACAGCTGAACGTTGATGTTGTTTTGGAGTGTACCGGATTCTATACTTCCAAGGAGAAGTCCGAAGCACACATTAAGGCAGGAGCAAAGAAGGTTGTTATCTCCGCTCCGGCAGGAAATGACCTTCCGACCATCGTTTACAATGTAAACCATGAGACTTTGAAGGCGGACGATAACATCATCTCCGCAGCTTCCTGCACAACGAACTGCCTGGCACCGATGGCAAAGGCTTTGAATGATTTCGCACCGATTCAGTCCGGTATCATGGCTACCATCCATGCGTATACAGGAGATCAGATGATTCTGGACGGACCGCAGAGAAAGGGCGATTTAAGAAGAGCTCGTGCCGGTGCGGTAAATATCGTTCCAAACTCTACCGGTGCTGCAAAGGCAATCGGTCTTGTTATTCCGGAATTGAACGGTAAGCTGATCGGTTCCGCACAGAGAGTTCCGGTTCCGACAGGTTCCACAACCCTTCTGTTCGCTGTTGTAAAGAGCGACAAGGAGATCACAAAGGACAGCATCAATGCGGCAATGAAGATGGCATCCGATCCGGATACTTTCGGTTACACCGAAGAGCAGTTGGTTTCCAGCGATATCGTTGGCATGACCTACGGTTCTCTCTTTGATGCTACACAGACCATGGTAAACAAGGTTGCAGACGGACTGTATGAGGTTCAGGTTGTTTCCTGGTATGATAACGAGAATTCTTACACTTCTCAGATGGTTCGTACCATTAAGTACTTTGAGAAGTTCGTAAAGTAAGTATAGGAATGTTTTGCGGGGGAAGCCGCCGGAGTGTGTGCTCCGGTGGCTTTTTCCATAGAGAAAGAAGGAGAGAGAGTATGGCAGATTTAAACAAGAAATCAGTGGATGATATTTCGGTGAAGGGAAAGAGAGTGCTTTGCCGTTGTGATTTTAACGTGCCTTTAAAGGATGGCAAAATTACCGATGAGAATCGTCTTGTTGCGGCATTGCCGACTATTAAGAAGTTGATTTCGGATGGCGGAAAAGTGATTCTTTGTTCTCATCTTGGAAAGCCGAAGGGAGAGCCGAAGCCGGAGCTTTCTTTGCTTCCGGTTGCAAAGCGTCTTTCCGAGCTCCTGGGACAGCCGGTTCTTTTTGCGAAGGATGACAATGTCGTTGGAGAGAATGCGAAAAAGGCAGTTGCGGAGATGAAGGACGGCGATGTCGTTCTTTTGGAGAATACGCGGTATAGAGCGGAAGAGACAAAGAACGGAGAAGCTTTCTCTAAAGATTTGGCAGGTCTTGCAGATGTTTTTGTGGACGATGCTTTCGGAACGGCACACCGTGCACATTGCTCCAACGTGGGCGTAACGGCATTTATCGATGGCCCAGCTGTAGTCGGCTATCTTATGCAGAAAGAGATTCGCTTCCTTGGACAGGCAGTAGAAAATCCGGTTCGTCCCTTTGTGGCTATACTTGGCGGAGCGAAGGTTTCCGATAAACTGGCGGTCATCGATAACCTCCTGGAGAAGTGTGATACCTTAATCATTGGCGGCGGCATGGCCTTTACCTTCATTAAAGCAAAGGGATACGAGATTGGAAAGTCTCTGGTAGATGATGAAAAGCTCGAGTATTGTAAGAAGATGTTGGAGAAAGCCAAGGAGAAAGGATGCGAGATTCTTCTTCCGGTAGATGCGGTTTGTGCGAAGGCCTTTCCGGATCCGATTGATGACAAGAATCTTCCGGTAGAAACGGTTTCGATTGATAAAATTCCTTCCGATATGCTGGGACTCGACATCGGGCCGAAGACACAGGAGCTCTTTGCCAATGCGGTTAAGTCTGCAAAGACGGTAGTATGGAACGGACCGATGGGCGTATTTGAGAATCCGGTACTGGCAAAGGGAACCATTGCCGTTGCGAAAGCACTCGCCGAGACAGATGCAACGACGATTATCGGTGGCGGAGACAGTGCTGCGGCGGTAAACATCTTAGGCTTCGGAGATAAGATGACCCATATTTCTACCGGTGGCGGAGCTTCTCTGGAATTCCTCGAGGGAAAGGAATTACCGGGCGTTGCTGCGGCAAACAACAAGTAAGAGAAAAGAAAAAACAAGGATAGTTTGGAGAAAATCAAGATGAGAAAGAAAATTATTGCCGGAAACTGGAAGATGAATATGACGATTACAGAGGCCAAAGCGCTCTGTGATAAGTTAATTCCGATTGCCAATACGGACAGCGTGGATGTTGTGTTCTGCGTACCTGCTATCGATATTTCCACTGTGGTGGACAAGGTAAAAGGAACCCATATTGCTGTCGGTGCGGAGAATCTGTACTTTGAAGATAAGGGAGCGTATACCGGAGAGATTTCTGCCGATATGCTTGTGGATGCCGGGGTAAAATATGTTATCATGGGGCATTCCGAGAGAAGAGGCTACTTCCATGAGACCGATGCGGATATCAACAAGAAAGCAAAGAAGGCTCTGGAGAAGGGACTTACGCCGATTATCTGCTGTGGAGAGAGTCTTGAGCAGAGAGAAGCGGGAATTTACTTTGAATGGATTGCCATGCAGATTAAGAATGCTTTTCAGGGGATTCCTGCCGGGGATGCAGAGAAATCCGTGATTGCGTATGAGCCGATTTGGGCAATCGGAACCGGAAAAACGGCAAGTGCGGAGCAGGCGGAAGAGGTCTGCGCTCATATTCGTAAGGTGATTTCCGAAGTCTACAGCAAGGAAACGGCGGAGAAGATTCGTATTCAGTACGGCGGATCCATGAATAGCGGAAACTGTAAGGAACTCCTTTCCAAGCCGGATATCGATGGCGGATTGATTGGCGGAGCTTCTCTGAAAGAAGAGTTTGCGAAGATTGTACATTATAACGAATAAGAATTTTCTTAGATAAAGAAACACGGAAGGAAAAGAAAGATTGCTTTCGGCGAATGCTTGATTGTGCCGAGGCTCTAAGTTCTTTTCCTTCCGTATTTTTATATGCCGAGTATTTCTTCCGCGCGTTTTACATCCTCTTTGCTCGCAGGAGAAATGCCCTTAAGCGGATAAGGGATGCCCAGACTCTCATACTTTACCACACCGAGAGTATGGTAAGGCAGGATTTCCACCTTCGCGACATTCCCCAGGCTATGAATATAGTCTTTGAGGCGGAGGAGCTCTTCTTCACTGTCCGTGAGTCCGGGAACGAGGACGTGTCGAATCCAGACGGGAACAGCGAGTTCGGAAAGAAGTCTTCCGCAGTCCAGAATGTTCTTATTGCTGTGCCCGGTCAGTCTGTAGTGCAGTTTTTCATTCATCGCTTTGATATCCAGGAGGACGATATCGGTCAGCTTCATGAGAGCAAGGAACTTGGAAAAATAGGGTTCCTCTCTGGTGAAAGGTTGTGCGGAGGTATCCAGACAGCAGTTGACTCCTTTGTCCTTCGCTAAGCGAAAGAGCGCGAGCAGAAAATCGATGTGGAGGAGGGGATCTCCTCCGCTTACGGTGATTCCGCCTTTCTCGCCCCAATACTCTCGATAGGACAAAGCTTTTCGCAGAATCTCTTCCGGAGACATCCTGTTTTCGTCCGTTATCTTCCAGGTATCCGGGTTGTGACAATACTGGCAACGCATGGCACAACCCTGTAAAAAGACGACAAAACGAATCCCCGGACCGTCAACTGAGCCGAAACTCTCCATAGAATGGACAGGAGCGAAGAACTTTTCTTCGAGGGCAGAATCTCTCTCTTCGAGAGCAGAGTTTTTCTCCTTTTTCTCTTTTATCAAAGTCATCCGTTCTTCCTCCTTTTCCATTTGGTTCATACTATTCCGTTACTTCTTTCGCTACTTCCTACATTAAGTTATGTTCCGATCTATTCCATTACTTCTTACATTACCTTATGTTCCGTTCTTGCGATAACGTCCAACTGCTGCTCGTGAGTCAGGTCGATAAACTTTACGGCGTAACCGGAGACACGGATTGTAAAGTTGGCGTATTCCTCTTTCTCCGGGTGCTCCATCGCATCTTTCAGTTTCTCCACCCCGAAAACGTTGACATTTAAGTGATGCGCTCCTTTTGCAAAGTAGCCGTCCATGACGTGTACTAAGGTATCAATGCGCTCTTCTTCGCTGTGTCCGAGTGCTTCAGGATTAATCGTCTGTGTATTGGAGATTCCGTCCAGAGCATACTCATAAGGAAGCTTTGCAACAGAGTTTAAAGAAGCCAGAAGACCGTTCTGCTCTGCGCCGTAGCTTGGATTTGCACCCGGAGAGAGAGGTTCTCCCGCTTTTCTTCCGTCCGGAAGAGCACCGGTTGCTTTCCCGTAAACGACATTGGAAGTGATGGTCAGGATAGAAGTCGTCGCCTCGGAATTTCTATAGGTATGGTGCTTTTTGATCTTCTCCAGGAAGGTCTTTAAGAGCCATACGGCGATATCATCTGCACGGTCATCATCGTTTCCGTATCGTGGGAATTCGCCGACGGTTTCGAAATCCACAGCGATTCCGTTTTCATCCCGAATCGGCTTTACTGTTGCATATTTGATGGCGGAGAGTGAGTCAACGACGTGAGAGAAACCGGCAATACCGGTTGCAAAAGTTCTTCTTACATCGGTATCAATGAGCGCCATTTCTGCCGCCTCATAGAAATACTTATCGTGCATATACTGGATGAGGTTCAGTACATTGACATAAATTCCGGCGAGCCAGTCCATCATCACATCATATTTTTCCATGACTTCCTTATAGTCCAGGACATCTGCGGTAATCGGGCGGTAAGCGGGCGCAACCTGCTCCTTGCTCTTTTCATCTACACCGCCGTTGATGGCATAGAGAAGACATTTTGCAAGGTTTGCTCTTGCACCGAAGAATTGCATCTCCTTACCGGTTTCCGTTGCGGATACACAGCAGCAGATACTGTAGTCGTCCCCCCATACCGGACGCATGACATCATCATTTTCATACTGTACCGAAGAGGTGTGGATACTGATTTTAGCGGCATAGTCTTTGAATCCTTCCGGCAGTCTCTTACTGTAGAGAATGGTCAGGTTCGGTTCCGGAGAAGGTCCCATATTCTCTAAAGTATGGAGGAAACGAAAATCGTTCTTCGTAACCATAGAGCGTCCGTCCTGTCCGAGACCGGCCACTTCCAGGGTTGCCCAGATGGGGTCGCCGGAGAAAAGCTGGTTGTAGGAAGGAATCCGGGCGAACTTGACCATACGGAATTTCATGACAAGGTGGTCAATCAGCTCCTGGGCCTCTTCCTCTGTGAGCGTTCCCGCCTTCAAATCTCTTTCGATGTAGATATCCAGGAAGGTGGAAATCCGTCCGACGGACATGGCTGCACCGTTTTGCGTCTTTATGGCGGCAAGGTAGCCGAAATAGAGCCACTGGACTGCCTCTTTCGCGTTTTCGGCGGGACGACCGATATCAAAACCGTAGCCGGCTGCCATTTCCTTCATTTCCTGAAGGGCACGAATCTGATCGGAAATTTCCTCTCTTCCGCGGATGATTTCATCGGTCATGGTACCGTCGCCGAAGTTTGCAAAGTCTTCTCTTTTCTTCTCAATCAGGAAGTCAATTCCGTAAAGGGCGACTCTTCTGTAATCCCCCACGATCCTTCCTCTTCCGTACGTATCAGGAAGACCGGTTAGAATCTTGTTGTGTCTCGCCTTCATCATTTCCGGGGTGTACGCGTCGAAGACACCCTGGTTATGGGTCTTATGGTATTCGGTGAAAATCTTATGCAGTTCGGGACTCGGCGTGTAGCCGTAGGTCGTGCAGGCCTGTTCAGCCATTTTGATACCGCCGTAAGGCATGAAAGCACGTTTCAGCGGTTTATCCGTCTGTAAGCCGACGACCTTTTCACGATTTTTGTATTCTTCCTTCATGTATGACGCGGGGTAAGCATTGATACCGGACACCACTTCGGTTTCCATATCCAGAACACCGCCCTTTTTTCTTTCCTCCTTCTGTAAAGACTTGAGATAATCCCAGAGAATCTGCGTATTTTCTGTGGGATCACTCAGGAAATCTTCATTTCCGTGATATTCCGTGTAATTATGTTGAATAAAGTCTCTTACGTTGACATCGCTCGTCCAATGCCCTTCCTGAAAATCATGCCATTCTTTCTTCATATTTGCCTCCATCCGGAAGTTTTTCTTCCTATGTGTGAAATCATCCTGAGAAGACCGTACTCTGTAGGATTACCGTATTGCCTCCCCTTACTGTGAGATACTGTACAGCAAAAAACGAATCTTCTCTGTTACAATTGCAACAGTTAGTATAGACTAATAGTATTTTGTATACAATATTTTATCGCGATGTTCTTCAATACGTGCATGAAAAAAAGGATTATAGTCATAAAATATAAATTCTCTTCAATATATAGTTTTTAGCTATAAGCAGATATAAAAAACAAGTATTTAAAAAGTGCGGAAATGCGCATGAATTTAATAGTTTTGCTCTTGCCAAAATGCATTCTATTTTTTACAATATCGAAATCAATCGCGATGAAAATAGAAGAGAAAAGGATAGAGAAGAGGAGAAGCGTATGAGTACATTAAGAACCCCGTTTCGTTATGATTATGTTGGCAGTTTTTTGAGACCTGCCAGATTGAAGGAAGCAAGAAGAGCTTTCGATCAGGGAAAGACTTCTTATGAAGAATTAAAGAAAGTGGAGGATGAGTGCATTACCGAGCTCGTTGGAAAGATTAAAGCGCTCGGCTATCATGTGATTACGGATGGAGAGTTCAGAAGAGCAACCTGGCATCTTGATTTCATGTGGGGATTCAGCGGAGTAGGGCATGAGGAGACGAAGACCGGTCTTCCGTTCCATGGCGAGGATGCGATGATTGACGATACCTACCTTGTTGGAAAAATCGCCTTAGAGAAGGAACATCCCTTCATCGAGCATTTCCGTTTTGTAAAGCAGTTTGAGGATGAACATACCGTTGCCAAGCAGACGATTCCGGCTCCGGCACAGTTCCTTGCCCAGTTTGTTTTCCCGATGAACCGTCCGGGAACCTTCAAGATTTATGACAGTGAAGAGAGTTTGGTGCAGGATATTGTGGCAGGATATAAGAAGTTTATTGATGCTCTCTATCAGGAGGGGTGCCGGAACCTGCAACTCGATGACTGTACCTGGGGAATGTACGCCGATCCGAAGGGACCCGCTTTCCTTGGTGTAAAGGCGGAAGAAATTCAGCACTTACAGGAAATCAGCAGGGATATTAACAATCGTGTACTGGATCTTTGCCCGAAGGACCTTACCGTAAATACCCATATCTGTCGCGGTAATTTCCATTCCACCTATGCTTGTGAGGGAGCGTATGATGCGGTAGCGGAAGAACTCTTTGTGAAGGAACATCCCAATGCGTATTTCCTGGAGTTTGATGATGCGCGTTCCGGCGGATTTGAGTCCCTTGTAAAGGTTCGAGAAGGAAAGAAAGTGGTTCTGGGCCTGATTACCACGAAGTCGCCTGTTTTGGAAAATAAAGAGGCTGTCATCAAGCGAATTCATGAAGCGGCAAAGTATGTACCGCTGGAGAGACTGTACTTGAGCCCGCAGTGCGGATTTGCTTCCTGTGAAATTGGAAACAAGCTGACGGAAGAGGAGCAGTGGAATAAGCTGAAACTCGTGAAAGAGATTGCCGAAGAGGTTTGGAAGTAAACTCCTTCTGAAAGCGGGATAAAGGACCGGAAGCAGAACAGGTCTGCAATAGAGGAAAGACGGAAACTGTCCTCTGTTGCAGACCTGTTTTTATGTTTATCAAGTTTTTTTATTTCTCCCAGGGAAGCTCTTTCTTGCCGAAGTGTCCGTAGGAGGAGACGAGGTTATAGTCCACGTTTAAGAGATCGAGGCTCTTGATAATCCCCTTCGGGGTTAAGTCATAGGTATCGAGAACGGAACGCCAGATATTCCCTGCGGGTTCTTTTTCCGTTCCGAAACAGTCAAGGTAGAGAGAGACCGGTTCCGCTACGCCGATAGCATAGGCAAGCTGTACTTCACAGCGATCGGCTCTACCGGAAGAGACGATATCCCTTGCAACTTTTCTGGCCATATAGGCTGCGGAACGGTCGACCTTGGAAGGGTCTTTTCCGGAAAATGCGCCACCGCCGTGGTGTGCGGCACCGCCGTAGGTATCCGCGATAATCTTTCTTCCGGTGAGTCCGGAATCCGCGAAGGAGGAGCCGAGAACGAAACGGCCGGTGGGGTTCACCAGGATATGGAAATCCGTGTTCAGATTCAGTTCTTCTGCCGTTTCCTGCATGATGCGTTCTACAATGGCTCTCACTTCCTTCAGGCTGACCTTTTCATCGTGCTGTGTAGACAGCAGGAAAGTGTCAATGCGGTGTGCGGAATAATCAAAGCTAACCTGAGACTTTGCATCCGGCTTTAAGAGAGAAAAATCATTTTCCAGGTTGAAAGCACGCAGCTTCTGTAAAGCTCTCGTGGAAAGCACGTAAGGAAGAGGAAGCATTTCTTCGCTTTCTCTTGTTGCGTAGCCGAACATCATTCCCTGATCCCCTGCACCGTCATGGTCTACGCCCAGTGCTATATCGGGAGACTGTGCGGAAATCAATTCCTGAATTTTGTATTTCTCCACTTCCTTCAGGCCGATTTTTTGCAGGACGCCCTGTACCAGATTTTTATAATCCGGGATATAGGAAGAAGTGATTTCTCCTAAAATAACGATATCATAGTCTTTAATGCAGACTTCTGCGGCAACTCTTGCTTTTTTGTCATGGGCAAGAATATCGCTTACGATGGCATCACTGATTTGGTCACAGATTTTATCCGGATGACCGTTTGATACCTGTTCTGATGAAAATAACATAGTGTTTATCCTTTCTTCTATACTTCTCTTTCAACTTGCTTACAAAGAACAAAAAAACCATTGGGCTAAGCCAATGGTTCACGTCAAATCTTATTGATCGAAACAATTGCTTCGCTCAGGTTAGCACCTTCCTTTAAAGGGGTTGCTGCGGCTTCTTCGCTCCTATGTAGCTCCACCGTCTCTGAATAAGGTATTCAATTGTGGACTTATCCTAGCGGATAAGAAAAATCTTGTCAATAACTTAGTCGGCAGTTTCGAAAAGATTTATAAATGAAGTTTTATTTAGGAAGCGTTCTCCTTGTTTTACGTTCTTCCTCTTTATAAAGCTCGACTGTCCTTTATGATAGCGATACTTTGATCATCCCCGATGGGCAATTTATATAAGTTTCTTCCAATTTCTTTCTCATAATCCTCTATGGCATCTTTGACACCGGGAAGACCGATGTTGTAGTAGTCGTGGATTAAAATGGCGGCTCCTTCGACCATTTTAGGATAGAAAAAGCGCAGGCCTTCCAGAATCGGAAGGTACAAATCAAAGTCCAGATGGACAAAACAGAACTTTTCGTCCACTCCTTCTGCGGTTTCCGGGAAAAATCCCTTTTTTATTACGACGTTTTCCGGGTGTTCCATTTTGGACAGAACGATATCCACGGAGGTGTTCGCAAACTGATGCTCTTCGAGACCGAAGGAGTAGTTGGTCTTTTCATAGTCAACATCTCTTTTGTCAAAACCTTGAAAAGTATCAAATAAATAAAGCTTGGAGTGCGGAAAAGTACGATTCAGGAATTTGGCGAATCCACCCTGAAACACACCGCCCTCTGCGACGGCGTACTGCGTGTCTTTCAGCAACTTGGCATAGCAGGAGAGCCAGCTGTTACGAATCTCCGAGATGGGTTCTTCCGGTAGATTCACTGTGATTTTTTCTTCCGGGATCTGAGACTCCAGCAATGCTTTTTTAATTTCTCTGAAAAATAGGGATGTGATTTGAATCTGGTCAAAGTCCACTTCGGAAAGGCAGTCCGGTCCGCCCAAACAGAGTAAACCGTCCGTAATGACACGGCCCTTTTTATCAGGGTCGCTATCTAAAAAGCCAATAACCTGAACCTTGTTTTTCATTTCTTTATAGACCTGCCTTCCGGCAAGCCCGACGCCATAAATAAGTACTTTCATAAGATTCCTTTCTTTGTGAACGACTCATTTTGATGATGATAAGAATTGTATCATTTAAAGCAATGGGTAACATTCCTCTATCGACTGCTTTCCTTACGGATATTACTTAAAGTAGAGTTATTCTTTCCATTTTTCTAAAAATATGATACGATTTTAGACGTTAAAAAACCTGCTTTTAGAGCATTTTTTCTGAAATACAGTATGACGATGTAAAAGGAGACAACTATGGGACTTGTGAGAGCTGCCGGTGCTGCGGCAAGTACGCTTTTGGGGGATCAGTGGAGAGAGTACTTTTATTGTGATTCCTTGGATAATGATACGCTGATGGTGAAAGGACAGAAGAAGATCGGTCCGAAGAGTTCCAACACGAAAGGCGCGGACAATATCATTTCAAACGGTGCATTGATTGCCGTGAATGACGGGCAGTGTATGATTATCGTGGAGCAGGGCGCCATCGTGGAAGTATCTGCGGAGCCGGGAGAGTTTATCTTCGACAGTTCTTCCGAACCCAGTATTTTTTATGGAAGTTTAGGGGAGAATCTGGTAAACAGCTTTAAGACCTTTGTGAAGCGTTTTGCTTTCGGAGGGGATACGGCAAAAGATCAGAGGATTTACTACTTTAATACGAAGGAGATTGTTGGCAATAAGTACGGAACAGCGAATCCTGTACCTTTCCGTGTTCTGGATAAGAATATCGACTTGGATATTGAGATTGCGCTTCGTGCCCATGGAGAGTTTACTTACCGTCTCATAGATCCTATTCTTTTCTACAAAAACTTGGCAGGAAATGTGGAGAAGGATTATAAAAAGCAAGAGATTGAATCTCAGCTTTGTTCGGAGTTGTTAACCAAATTACAGCCTGCTTTTGCTCGAATTGCCGAGAGCGGCGTACGGTATTATCAGATTACCGCACATACCGATGAGCTTGGACAGATTTTGAATGAACTCCTATCTAAGAGCTGGGGGGAACATTACGGTATTGAAATGACTGCTTTCGGTATGAGCTCCGTTACCGCACCGGATAAAGATATTGAGACGATTAAAGAGTTGCAGAAGAATGCCGTTTTCCGGAATCCGACTATGGCTGCGGCAAATCTTACTTCTGCACAGGCTGATGCGATGCGTGCGGCGGCCGCCAATGAAAATGCAGGTCCCATGATGGCATTTGCCGGGATGAACATGGCGAATCAGGCAGGCGGATTTAACGCCGGAAACCTCTATGCCATGGGCGGAAACAATGGGAACTCGACGGCGGCGCAGAATGCGCCTGAAAACAGTAATGGCACGTCCGGAAACGGTGGACAGGCGGGAGCGGCTCCGATAGCCGGATGGACTTGTCCGAAGTGCGGACACGCCGGGAATTTAGGAAAGTTCTGTTCCGAGTGCGGGACACAGAAGGAAGAGGCTTGGACCTGCCCGGAATGCGGACACGTCGGCAATACGGGAAAGTTCTGTACGGAATGCGGCCATAAAAAATAAATAGGGCGGAGAAGCTTGGCAGAATGGATTCTGCTGAGCTTCTTTTTTATAGATGGAGAGGTGTTCTATGGAGGAAAAGTTAGGCTGGCTTTCCCCTATGGGCGATTTTTATGAGACAGATTGGGGAAAACACGGAGAAGAGGCGGAAAGGATACTGCAAAGGATAGGACTGTATACAGGATTTGTAACACAGTGCATCCTTTCCGCCGGAGATTATCTCGGGGGAAGAGGATACATCCTCCTGCATAACCCCAGTAAGAAGAAACTGATGGTCACCGCACTTTGTCCCATCAGTGACAAACAGAAAGAATTTTTATATGCTTACTTCTATGACAGAGGAGAGCGGAGAGAGGCGGAAAAATATCTGGAGTAAATTCTGTATCGGGAGTAATGAATTCCTGCTTTACGTCGAAAAAAAAGAGGAGTAGAATGGGCGCTTGTAAAGAGACGCTGTTAGAGTATAGAAGGAGGAAACACGTGGCACTCATTATTCCGAAAAACTATGATCCCCGTCTTTCTGTTCGGGAGACACAGGAAGCAATCAAGTATATTCGTGACACTTTTCAAAAGGAGTTTGGGAAGGAGATGAATTTATCCCGTATTTCCGCTCCCCTTTTTGTAGAGAAGAGTTCCGGATTAAATGATGATTTAAACGGTGTGGAGAGGCCGGTATCTTTCGACGTGCCATGGGAGCCGGAAGAGACGATTGAAGTGGTTCAGTCTCTCGCAAAGTGGAAACGACTGGCTCTGAAACGCTATCATTTTCAAGAAGGGGAAGGACTCTATACGAATATGAACGCCATTCGTCGAGATGAAGAGCCCGATAACCTGCACAGTGTTTATGTAGATCAGTGGGACTGGGAAAGAGTGATTTCCGAGAATGAGCGGACGGAAGAGACACTGCATGAGACCGTAAAGAATATTTTCCGTATCATTAAGCACATGGAGCATGAAGTATGGTATAAGTACCCGAATGCCGTGAAGAAGTTACCGGATTCCATTTACTTTATTGATTCCGAAGAACTTTTACAGAAATACCCGGATCTTACGCCGAAAGAACGGGAAAATGCCATTACAAAGGAACACGGCTGTGTATTCATTCAGCGGATAGGAGAGAAGCTGAGTAATGGGGAGCCCCATGATGGAAGAGCACCGGACTATGATGACTGGAGTTTAAACGGTGATATCTTGTTCTGGTTTGATACCTTGAACATGGCGCTGGAGATTTCTTCCATGGGAATCCGTGTGAATGCGGAATCCCTGAAGAGACAGCTTGCTCTTTCCCACAAGGAAGAGAGAGCCGCCCTTCCTTATCATAAGATGCTTCTGGAAGGAAAACTTCCGCAGACCATAGGAGGCGGTATCGGGCAGAGCAGACTCTGTATGTTATTGCTTGACCGTGCCCATGTGGGTGAGGTGCAGGCGTCTATCTGGCCGGAAGAGATGCGGAAGGAGTGCGAAAAGCACAAGATTATCCTGCTGTAGAAATCCTTATCCGGCTTGTATGCCGACGGCTTCTTTCGCAAGCCGGTCCGCTAATTCGTTAAAATAAATACCGCTATGGGCTGGAACCTTCACAAATTCCAGCCTTATTTTTTTCTCCGCATCTTGCATGAACTTTCGGTATGCTTTTGTTTTTTCTTTATTGCACTTCCATTCTCCTGTTGCCCAGGAGGAAATTCCCTGATAGTCATGGAAAATGCTGAGGGAATGAAGGCCATATTGGAGGGCGAGCTCTACAGCTCGGCAGGCCGCAAGAATTTCTCCCGAAACATTGCGCATTTCCCTGTATGCCTCCTCTGTGCCGGAGCCTTTCTCTTCTATTCTGCCTTTTTGCGCCGTAAGTTCCTTATTTATAAAGAAAACGACCCCGTAGCCGTAAGTTCCGCTTTCTTTCTGATAGCTTCCGTCTACAAAGGCAATCGCCTCCGTCGGGTATTTTTGAAAGAGAGCCTCTTGTAATGCGTCTTCCGAAACGGGGTCGTCTTGCTTTTCTTTGACAGACTTTCGTTTGGAGTCGGAAAAGAGAGATTCATCCTCTCTTTCCGTTTCGGAAAAAACTTCCGTTTTCTTTTCTAAATAGCGTTCCGCTTCTTCTTTTGTTTTCCATTTTTTAAAGATGGCACCGGGGAATCCGTGTACCTGCTTCTTACAATCTTCCCAGCTCTCGTAAATTCCTGTTTTTCTTCCCGCTTTTACGGCGTAGTAATTAGGCAATTTCTGACCCCCTTTTCCTTACTTTCCTTTATCATTATAGAGGGAAGTTTCCGAATAGGAAAGGAATCTCTTTTTTTCGCCCTTTGTTTTGGATTGTGGAAAGAGAAGGCTTGGATTATACTAGAGGCGTTTTACGGTCGGAGATGACGAAAAGTAGGATTAGTAGAGAAGAATGCTCCCTCGTAAAGAAGGTTAAGACGTATTTGGGAAAGAAAGAATAGAGAAAAGAGAGAAGATGAAAGAATTAAAAGCAGTTTTTTTTGACTTGGACGGAACCCTCGTGAATACCTTGCACAGTTTAAAAAAGAACATGGATTGCACGATGGAGCACTTCGGTTTGGAAGGGGTGAGCCTCTCGGAAACCCGCTATTTTGTCGGTACGGGATACAAAAAGTTTGTAGAAAAGGCTCTGGAAAAGAATGCCGATAAGAAGTATCGGGAAGCGGAGAAATGGGAAGAGCGGGATGAAGAAAAGGCGATGGATCTCGATATGGAAGGCGATGAAATCATGGGCCTATACGATGAGGTTTGTGCCTACTATGATTCCATCTTCCCTATAAATTGCACCTATCATCTGGAAAGCTATCCCGGCGTAAAGGAGTGTATAGAGAAGTTAAAAGAGAAAAAGATTTCGCTTGTGTGCATCACGAATAAAGCAAAGGAGGAGGCGGAGATTGTCCTACGGGAAGTTTATCCGGAGGGAACCTTTTCTCCCATTATCGGAGATGACGGCGTGATGCCCCTGAAACCGGACAAGGCGCCTCTTGAGAAAGCCTGCCGTGCACTTGGCATTACGAAGGAAGAAGCGGTTATGGTAGGGGACACGAAGACCGATTTGGATGCGGCAAAAGCGGCGGGAATGCTTTCCATCGGCTGTCTCTACGGCTTTCGTGATGAGAAAGAATTACAGGAGCACGGTGCGAAGTATATCGTTTCAGACGGGACGGAATTATGGAAGGTACTGGAGGAGCATTTTCTGAAGGAGTAAGCGTCTTTTTAATAGGGAAAGAGAAAGTATGAAAGAATCGTGAAGAATGAGGGGAAAGCTTGACAAGGCTTTTCAGGGAAACGTATACTTGGCAGACGTAAGCGGTGAGTGCTAATGCTCGTAATAAACCGCTTTGTTCAAATCGATTTCACTTGGTTTCTACACGGATTACAGGGTAGAGATGGATATAAAGGAGGGTATATGACACAGATTGACATTATTTCGGGCTTTTTAGGTGCGGGAAAAACGACGTTTATCCAGAAGCTTTTACAGGAGGCGTTAAAAGGAGAGAATGTGGTTCTCATTGAAAATGAGTTCGGAGAAATCGGGATTGACAGCGGCTTTCTGAAGAATTCCGGTATCGAGATTCGAGAAATGAATCAGGGATGTATCTGCTGTTCCCTGGTCGGTGATTTTGAGACTTCTCTGAAAGAAGTGATTGAAAAGTATCAGCCTGACCGTATTTTGATAGAGCCGTCCGGCGTCGGAAAGCTTTCCGATATTCTTTCCGCGGTAAAGACGGTTTCCGCGAATCTTCCGGTACATCTGGATGGTGCCGTAACCGTTGTGGATGCCTCTAAGGCAAAACTGTATAACAAGAACTTTGGCGAGTTTTTTGATGACCAGATTCGCTTTGCGACGACCGTGGTTCTTTCCAGAACGGACATTGCGAAAGAGGAGAAGGTGGAGGAAGCCGTTGCCATTGTTCGTAAAGTGAATCCCAAGGCAAATCTGATTACAACGCCGATTCAGGAATTGTCGGGACGAAAGCTCTTAGAAATTATCGGAAAGGAAGAGAATCTGGAAGAGGCGCTGCTCGAGGAAGTACGGGAGAAAGCGGCGCATCATCATGATCATCATCACCATCATCACGGTGAAGAAGAGCACGAACACTGCTGCGGTCATCATCATGAAGAAGAGGAACATGCGCATCATCATTGCAGTTGTGGGCATGACCATGATGCGGATGAGATTTTTGACAGTATCGGTCTGGAAATCGTTAAGAAAGTTTCTCGGGATAAGCTGGAGGAGATTCTGGAAGAGATGGCGGAAGGTTCTTCTTACGGCGGTATTGTTCGGGCGAAAGGGATGTTGCAGCTGGAAGACGGAAAATGGATTCAGTTTGATATGGTACCGGAGCAGGTTGAGATTCGCGACGGAAGTCCGGAGTCCATCGGTAAGTTTGTTGTCATTGGTACGGAACTGAATAAAGAGAAGATTAAAGCGATTTTTGCTTAGTTTTCTTTCGGAATTTGTTAGAAGGAGTAATATGGACGATCAATTTCAGGAAACGGGGATTCCGGTATTCCTCATCAACGGTTTTTTGGATAGCGGAAAGACGACGTTTATTCAATACACCATGCAGCAGGAATATTTTCAAACGGAGGGAAATACCCTGCTTCTCCTCTGTGAGGAGGGAGAGAAAGAGTATGACCCGATAGAACTCGCAAAGTACCATACTACACCGGTTTATATGCAGGATATTCGCGATTTTCAGGAAGAAAAGTTACAAAAGCTGGTAGAAGAGTATCATCCCGAGCGAATTCTGATTGAGTGGAACGGGATGTGGAATCAGGACGATTTATATGACGGCCCGATGAGCGAGGCGGTGCTTTCCAAAGAGCAGAATCGGGAGGCGAAGTACAGTGTATCGATGCCCAAAGACTGGTTTCTCTATCAGGTGATTACTATTGTGGATGGCAGTACACTGAAGATGTATCTCTCCAATATGCGTTCTTTTCTCGGGCAAATGCTTCGGAGAGCCGAGCTCTGTATTGTCAATCGTTGTGACGGTCTTTCCAGTGAGGATATGGTGGATTATCGCAGAAAGCTTCGTGCCATGGGGCAGAATGCGATGATTATGCTGGAGGATAAGGATGGGGAGATTCCCCAGTCGGCTCTTCCGGAAGAATTACCTTATGATTTGAGTAAGGATCAGATTGCGATATCCGATAACGATTATGGAACCTGGTTTCTGGATTGCATGGATAATCCGGAGAGATATCTCGGGAAGGAACTTTCTTTTACCGCGATGATTTTAAAGCGGAAAAATATGCCGGAAGACGAGTTCATTCCGGGAAGAATGGCAATGACCTGTTGCGCACAGGACATGAGCTTCCTCGGCTTTATCTGTAAGGCGGATAAGAAGCAGATTGCGCCGTTTCAAACCAGAGATTGGGCGAAGGTCAAGGTGAAGGTCGCCTTGGAAGAACGGGAAGAATATAACGGTGTAGGACCGGTACTGCACTTACAGGATATTGTGCGGACGGGGGAGATTGCGGATCCGGTTAGCTTTTAAGGAAAGCGCTTTTTACACTCTGCTCATGCTATAGGGGGAGAAACGTATGGCAAAAGAAATCTGGAAAGCGGGAAATATGCTCTATCCTGTGCCGCCGGTACTGGTGAGCTGTAGAAACAAGAAGGGAGAAAGTAACCTCTTGACCGTCGCCTGGGCAGGAACTATTTGCAGTACCCCTCCGATGCTGTCCATCTCCGTTCGGGCGGAGCGCTACTCGCATCCGATGATTGTGGAAAGCGGAGAGTTTGTGGTCAATCTTCCGACAGAGAAGCTGGTGCGGGAGACGGATGAAGCCGGTGTCCGTTCCGGAAAGGATATGGATAAATGGGAGGCTCTTCATCTTCATAAAGAAGAAGGGACAGTGCTTTCTACACCTATGATTCAAGAATGTCCTGTTAATATGGAGTGCAAAGTAAGGCAGATTCTTCCCCTCGGAAGTCATGATATGTTTATCGCGGAAATTCTTGCTGTGCACGTCGATTCCGCTTTGCTGGATGAAAAGAAACGTCTTCAACTGGAAAAAGCGAAGCTCCTTGCCTATTCGCACGGACAGTATTTTGGCCTGGGAAAGGTGCTGGGTACATTTGGTTTTTCCGTGCGAAAGAAGGGAAAAAACTAAGCTCCTTTTTTAAAAAAAGAGAAAATTTTACCGGGAACTTGTTAAATTATGTCATTTCCGTTATAATTTACGTGTTGCGCTCGGACAAGGGATAGGAAAAGAGTGCTGGTTTTGGAGTATGGATATTTCTTCGGGATGGAGAAGAAAGTTTCCATCAGTTTATCATTATGGAGGAAATGGACATGGATTATTTTTCAGCGGTACTGGCATTGGGCGGATTCTTTCTTTTTCTCGTAATGGCAATCTTGATTGCCCTTTACGTTGTGGAGTCGCTTGCCCTCTATACTTTGGCAAAGAACAACGGGCAGGATAGCAATGCGATTCTTGCGTGGGTTCCTTTTGTGAATCAGGGATTCTACGGCTTTCTTGCAGGAGATCAGGATATCTTCGGGAATAGAGTGCAAGGAATGATTTTGGGTGTGCTTATGATTATTTTCCCGATTCTGACCATCTTTGTACACGGATTCCTGTTTTATATTGTGGGACTTTGCGGGATTGTGGTCGCGTACTTTACTTTAAACGGTTTATATAAGAAGATGGAAGGGTCGGGAGACCAGTCTGTTATTGCCGTTATTTCCGCTATTATCCCTCTTGTGCGGATTATTTATGTTTTCATGCATAGAAATGATACTTTGACAGAAGAAGGACAGATTGTAGAGTAAGCTTTTCAACAGAGATTTTATCTATAGGAAAGACACCGCGCTTGTGCTATCCTTTATTCGGTAAGGAAGAGGGGAAGGAAAAGAGATACGCGGTGTCTTTTTCTTGTTCTATGGATGAGAAATGAAATGAGATTGATTTAGGGAAGAAAACGGGGAGAAAGCGATGAGCGGGAATGTCAATACGGCACAAGTTGAACAGGAAATTAAGACCTGGAGTTTACAGAACTTTGGAAATGGGCTTGTAGAGGGGCTGAGTCGCTTTGCCGGGAAACTTCTTTTTGCCGGACTTCTTTTTCTTGTCGGAAGCTACTGCATCAGAAAATTCATCTCCTTTCTCCCGAAGAGCAGAATCGGAGGCAAAATTGATCCGACCGCACGGACCTTCTTTTTGAACTTCCTGCGCTTCGTACTTTATTTTTTGCTCGGAATCAGCTGCATAGGGATATTGGGCGTTCCTATGGCATCCGTCATTACTTTAATCGCTTCTGCGGGCGTTGCAGTGGGTCTTGCCATGCAGGGGTCTTTATCGAACCTTGCAGGCGGCATCATGCTTCTTCTGTTTCGTCCTTTTCGGGTGCATGACTATATTAAGAGCGGAAATGATGAGGGAACCGTCAAGGAAGTCAGTATTTTTTATACGGTGATTATTTCACCGGACAATAAGAAGATTTCCATTCCGAACGGAAACCTCATGAACAGTAATATCATAAACTGTAGCGCGGAACCTTTAAGAAGAGTGGACTTAAGTTTTTCCGTTGCCAGAGAGGAAGAAGTCGAAAAAGTGGAGAAAGCGCTAAAGAACGCGATAGAAGGAGATAAACGAATTCTTCACAAGCCGGAAGTCTTTTGCGGTTTAGCGGAAGTGCACGAGGGAAACTTAAGCTTTGCCATACGTGCCTGGACGGAAAATGCAAATTACTGGGATCTTTACAATACGATTAATAAGCGTGTGATTTTGGAATTTGAAAGGGAAGGCATTGCCTGTCCGAATACAAAAATCAAACAGGGATAAAAGGGCTGTTTTTAAAGCCGTTTTGCAATAGAGGATAGAGGGATGGCTATGGGAGAAAAACTGCAAAAAGAATTGCATACGGGAAAAAGTACCAGTGCAGAGGAGAAATTCAGAGCCCTTGCGAAGAAAGAACAAGAGGAGGTGCTTACTTCCTTTTCCGCTGATCCGAATGGGCTTTCGGAAGAGGAACGCAGGAGGCGTCTGGAAGAATATGGGGGAAATGACCTTTCCGAGAAGGAAAAACATGGTTGGTTTTATTTTCTTCTCCATAGTTTTATGGATGCTTTTATCATCGTGCTTTTGATTCTTTCGTTCGTGACTTATCTCCTGGAAAGGGATCTTCTATCCGCTTCCATTATTCTGGTTTTAGCCTGCATGAGTGCATTGATCCGTTTTGTGCAGGACTATGGCTCTTACCGGGATATGCAAAAGCTCCGGGATATGGAGCATGATACGGTGCGTATTCGGGTGAAAACCGAAGAGGGGACGAAGGTGGAAGAGATTCCGGTGGAAGAACTCGTCCCGGGAGATATCGAGCTGATTGGTTCGGGGGATATCGTGAGCGGGGATTTATATCTCCTGGAGAGTAAAGACCTGTTTCTTTCGGTTTCCGCATTTACCGGCGAGTCCGTACCCGTTGAGAAAAGGAAGGGTGCGGATAGAACAGAGGGAAATGCTGCGGAACTCCAAAATATCTGTTTGAGCGGTTCAACGGTGAACTCGGGGACAGGAGTCGGGGTCATCTGTTTTACCGGAAAAAACACCTACCTCGGGAGCATTTCTTCCAGCATCCATAAGGAGAAGAAGGATACCGATTTTGATCGGAGCCTTGCAAAAATTACCAGGATTCTGATTACCTACATGGTTCTGGTGGTGATTTTTGTCCTTTTGATTAATGGCCTGGTCAAGAAAAACTGGCTGGAAGCATTTCTCTTTGCTATTTCCGTGGCGGTTGGCATTACGCCCGGCATGCTTCCGATGATTGTGAACGGAACGCTGGCAAAAGGGGCGCAGTTCCTGGCGAAGAAGAAGACGATTGTGAAAAATATGTCTTCGATTCAGAATCTGGGGGCGGTGGATGTACTCTGTACGGATAAGACCGGAACACTGACCCAGGACAATGTTATCTTGCAGGAGTATCTGGGGTGTGACGGAAAGAGCTCCCACCTGGTTCTCAACTACTCCTGGATGAATGCCTTTTATTCCACCGGTGTAAAAAATGTGATTGACCGGGCAATTCTCGCTTATGGCAAGCAAAATCATGTGGATCAGTATGCCGGCGGTTTTGTCAAGACGGATGAGATTCCGTATGATTTTGAAAGACGAAGAATGAGCGTTCTGATTCGAACGGATGTGGAAAAGATTTCCGAGGAAGACAGGAAAGATTCTTTGGAAGGGAAGAATAAGAATCTGGCTGTTTCCTCGACTCTCGGAACGGAAAACAGTGCTCTTCAGGAGGTTCTCCCCGGAAAAAATGAGGAAGTGCTGATTACGAAAGGCGCAGTGGAGTCCGTTCTTTCCTGCTGTAGCCGCGTTCGCGTGAACAAGACCTATATGGATATGGCGGATTTTGATGAGAAGCGCATATCCGCCCTTACGGACAGTTTGAACCAGCAGGGAATGCATATCATCGGGGTAGCGGCAAAAAAGAGAGAGATTGAGGATGCGAAAGTCTTTCATGCGGAAGATGAGAACAACATGACTTTCCTCGGGATCGTCGCCTTTCTGGATCCGCCGAAAGAGGATGCCAAGGAAGCGATTCAGGGCTTGTATCATGCGGGAGTACAGGTGAAAGTCATTTCCGGCGATGCACCGGTTGTGGTAGAGCACGTCTGCGGTTTAGTGGGCGTGAAGGGTGCCGATAAGCAGAAGGCGGTTACCGGTACGGAACTGGATGAGCTCAGTGAAGAGGAACTTTCCCGGCTCGTTGAGGAAAGGGATATCTTCGCAAGACTTTCTCCGATGCAGAAGAAGCGGGTGGTCAATGCGATACAGAAAAACGGGCACGTCGTCGGCTATATGGGAGACGGTGTCAATGATGCGCCGAGCCTGCATGATGCCGATGTCGGTATTTCCGTGGATAATGCAACGGATGTGGCAAAGGCAAGCGCGGATATCATCCTTCTGGAGAAGAGCCTGATGGTGATTTTAAACGGCATTCATGAAGGAAGACGAATCTACGGGAACATCTTGAAATACATGAAGATGGCTCTGTCCGGTAATTTCGGAAACGTATTTTCCGTTCTGATTGCCTCTTTGTTTTTACCGTTCCTGCCGATTCTGCCTTTACAGATTCTGATTCAGAATCTGATTTATGACTTTACGCAGATTGCCATCCCCTGGGATAATGTGGATGAGGAGTTCCTGCAAAAACCGCATAAATGGAAGAGTACCTCTCTTAGCTCTTTTATGAATGTCATGGGAGGCGTTTCTTCCGTATTTGATGTGCTAACCTTTCTTGTCCTCTGGTTTTTCCTGGGATACAACAGTATGGCATTGCAGAATCATTTTCAAACGGGGTGGTTTATAGAAGGGCTGATTTCTCAGATTTTGATTGTACAGTTTATCCGGACCTCCAAGCGGCCCATTTTGGATTCGCACTGTGATGTACGACTGGCCTTCGCCTCGATTCTGGGAATCCTTTCCGCTGTTCTCATCCCGTATGTTTTTGCCCCGGTTTTTAAAGATACTTTTACGAAGATGCCGGCGAATTACTTTGTCTATCTGTTGCTGATTCTTTTCCTCTATTGTATTTCGGTAGAGACGGTGAAAAAATGGTATATTCGATACTTCGGAGAATGGTTGTAGTGTAGAAAAATGTTTTCCCGTTTTGGCTTCTCTGCTATACTGTTATGGTATTCCGAAATGAGGGGAGAAGACTTAAGGAATCGAACTGGGCACTTTGGGTGATAACGATTGTTTCCGGCAGTCGTTTCGATTCATAACGAGTATCGCTCGCAAAGCGTGCGGTATCTCGTTTTGTTTTACAGTGTTCCGGACGCTGTTTTGCGTTTTGGCACGGGTACAAGTAGGAGGAAAAGATGGCAGAGAAGTTAGCGGAAGAGGAGATGAAAGCACGCCTCAGGATGGCGGAAGGACTGCATCAGAAGATTTTGGCGTTTTCCGATCATAGAGACCAAGAACACTTGAATCAAGTGTTTCAAGAGCTGGAAAATTTGATTCAAAAGGGAGGAGGGCTTCTTCTCGCTGCAGATCCGGCAGGAGAGAAAGACGGACAACAGCAGATTACGCTGAAGTTTTTACAGACGGAAGACGGGAAGAGCTTTGCCGCTGTCTTTACCGATGAAGAAGAGAAAAGAGGCGGAGGGGAAGGACAGGACAGCAGTGCCGTTTTACTCCCCGCAGAGGAAATTCTCCATATTCTGGCAGCGCATCCGAAAGCTTCCGGAATGGTGATTAATCCGTTCAGTAACAGCTTTATTATGCAGAAAGAGGCGATTCAGGCTTTTCAGAATAAGATCCGGACGGACCGTGTAGAGGAAAGGCTGAAAGGGAGTGCCGGCATAATGGACGCCATTACAAAGTACTATGCGATGCAGAAACAGTACGCGGACGATCAAGAGATGCCTGAGGAGGAGAGAAGGTCCGGTATTGAGAAAGTCTTGCAGGGATTCTTAGCGGGCATGGAGGAGAGTGCGGAACTGCTTGTCGCCATTGTTTCTACCGAGAAGAGTGCGGGAGAGACGATAGACGGGCAGGTGCATTTTAATCATCTAAGTACCAGTGACGGAAGAGATGCCATGGCGGTATTTACCTCCGGAGAAGAAGTGAGGAAGAACAAAGAAACGACAGCGGCCATTGCGATGCCGATTGCCGAGGTATTGAAAGCGGCCATTCATATTTCCGAGAACGGGAAAATGGACGGGATGATTATCAATCCCTGGTCTCAGTCCTTCTTCTTAAGCATGAACCTGATTCAGTGGCTTTCCGATGCATGGGAAAGACGAAATAAATTGAGTAAGGAAAATGAAGAGAAGCGGAGTCTTACGAAAGATTTGGCGGAGAATATGATTCTTTCTTCTCTCCTGGGAGGAAGCCTGGGACTTTCGAAAGAGAGGGGCTTAGTTCAGGATCCTCCCTTTCAGGCGGGAGCGTTTAGCCTAAGACCGACGATAAACAGTATCTTACTTTCCTCGTTCCACAGTTTGAATACGGAGAAGCGTCTATCCATGCAGGATATGATGGAGAAAATGTATGAATGGAAGTCCAAGGGACTCTACCTTCTGAACGGAAAAGAAGAAGACAGTGTTGAGGCGGTAGATGCGGCAGTCATGCACTATGCAACCGGAAAGAAACCGGAGGAAGTCGGCTCGGACCTTTTCGATGATTCCGTGCTTTGCAGGATGCTCCCTTTCGCTCTTCTTCTTTGCAGAAGAGCGCATCAGTTTACCGACTTGGATCGGGAAATGTTGCATGACGGAGCAAAGCTGACACACAGATCTCCGCTTGCTCTTCTTATGGCGGAACTTTACAGCTATATGATTCGTAATCTGGTTTTGCATATCGGCGGGGAAAGCCTGGAAGAAGAGCTTTCTGCAGCGGCTTCTTATGTAGGCCTTTTCTATGAAGAGGAAGAGGCGGAAGACGAGGAAGAGGCAAAGTGGAATGAAGAAGCGAAAGCGCAGCATAGGGAAGATGTGAAAGACTATGATGAGATTGCTTCGTACTATTCCGCCCTGCTTCCCTTCTTGCATCCTGAGGAAATCAAGCAGAAAAAAGAGGAAGAGCTCAGTCCGGACGGCAGTGCGGAGAAGAGTCTTTTTATTGCAGTCTGGGTGCTCCTACATACCGGAAGTTATCAGGAAGCCGTGGAGAAATCTCTCCGTTTTGTAACGAAGGAGCAGGGAAAGAATCTGCCTATCCTGGTTTCCACCCTTGCCGCTGCACATTACGGGCTTTCTTCCATTCCGAAAGAGTGGAGGGAAGAACTGTCCGGAAAAGAAGAAGCGCTTGAACTTGCCAAAGAGTGGCAAATGCGTTGGTTGAATTAAGAATTGCCTTGGGAATTCAATTGAAAAGTGCACATGGAAATGGAATTGATCAGTGCGCGATAGAAAAACATCCGCTCATGTCCCCTTAGCGGGACCGATGAGCAGATGTTTTTTTCGTAGGAAGGATAAACTTAAGAGCTCTGTTCCGATACCGCGGCCTGAACAGAGATAAGCTTTCCTTCGCTGGAAAGATGAATTTCCGCTTTTTTACTCGTGAGAGGAACTGCCTCCACTTTCGTATCCGTATCTTCCTTCTCGTCTTCGAGGATGGATTTTTTATCTTTATCTTCTTCCACTTTCTCCTGTAAAGCACGCATGGATACAGCAACGGAGTAGAGTTTCGGGTCTTTTTCTCTTAAATGGTTCAGGTCTTTTTCATTAACCGCTTTCCCGGTTCCGTAAAGCATGGCAATTTTAAGCAGATTCCACTTTTCCTGCATGGCTTTTGCCTCTGCCTCTCCCTGCTCTTTGGCATTTTCCGCATCCTTTACGGCATTTCCGAGTTTTTCTGCCATTTCGTTGTACGATTGGATATCTTTTCCGAGTTTTTTAAAGGTCTTTTTCTCTTCATCGGTAAGAAGGATTTTCTGACCGCCCATTTCAATATAGCCGTCTTCAGCAAGGTTTAAGAGGTCGTCCGCATTTTCCAGTTGAATCCGTATTCCGCCGTTTTTCAGGTCTTTTCTGAATGACCCGGCATAGCTTCCATTGAGAAAGACGGTTTCTCCCTGATTTTCTGCTTTTGCTTTTTGTTCTTTCACAAATTCCCGGTATTCGGTGCTTGCTTGGAAACGATCCGTTTTGACGGTTTTGATTTCGACTGTCTTCCTCTCTCCTCCGGACTTAAAGGACAGCTTGTTTTTTTCGATTTGTACTTGTGCGCTGCGAGCATGGTTTGCGAGTGGACGTAGTGCCATACGTTCTCCTTTCTAAAATAATTTTTTGTTCGGATTTTGCCGGGAACAGCTATGCTGTTTCGCGTGATATAGAAAGAATATCGTCAAAATGAAGGAAGGGTATAATTCTTAGCGCCGCTATGCTGTATCTTCTTTATCAAAAAAAACTTAAGCAACTTTTTCTCTTTTTTCTTGACGAATGCAGAAAATGAAGTATACTGCATAACAAGACTTAAATAAAAGACACAAAAAGATATGTCTCAATAGAAGGAGGAAACAGTATGAAAGGAAAAACAAAAAGTGGTGCGCTGCTTGGAGCGGCATTTTTGATGGCAACTTCCGCCATAGGACCGGGGTTTTTGACACAGACAGCGAAGTTCACCGGAGACTTTAAAGGAAGCTTCGGCTTTGTGATTCTGCTTTCCGTTCTTCTCTCGATTGTGGCGCAGTTAAATATCTGGAGAGTACTTTGTGTGAGCGGACTGCGTGGACAGGAGGTCGGGAATCGGCTACTTCCGGGACTGGGCTATTTTATTTCTTTTTTGATTGTGCTCGGAGGACTTGTCTTTAATATTGGTAACGTCGGTGGCGGTGCACTCGGTATTCAGACTACTTTAGGAATTCCCGTACAGATTTCGTATTTCCTTGCCGGCGGTCTTGCCGTGCTGGTTTTCCTTTCCAAAGATGCGAAGGGAATCATGGATAAGCTGGTTAAGGTTCTGGGTGGTCTTATGATTCTTGTGATTTTGATTGTGATTGTTATGGTTAAGCCGCCTCTACTCCATGCGACCAAGAATACGATTTTACCGGAAGAAAGTATAGGCAATCTGGTTCCGGCAATTCTTACCCTTCTTGGCGGTACGGTAGGCGGATACATTACTTTTGCCGGAGCGCACCGTTTGATTGATGCCGGCGTCACCGGAGAAGAAAAACTGAAGGATATTCAGTATTCAGCCGTAATGGGAATGATTGTAGCAACGATTGTGCGGGTTCTTCTTTTCCTCGCGGTTCTCGGTGTAGTGATTCGCGGTGTGACACTGGACGCGAAGAATCCGGCAGCGGATGCCTTCTTCCAGGGTGCGGGAGAAATCGGAAGGCGCTTTTCCGGACTTGTGCTTACCTGTGCGGCAATTACCTCGATTATCGGTGCTGCCTATACCTCGGTCAGTTTTTTAAAGACCTTTTCTAAAAAAATAGCGGAAAAAGAAAATGCCTGGACGATTGCTTTTATCGTGATTTCCACACTGGTGATGGCTTTTCTTGGAAAACCGGCGAGTCTTCTTGTCCTTGCCGGTGCATTAAACGGACTTATTTTACCGATTACGCTGGGAACTTGTCTTGTCGCATCGCAGAAAAAGAGTATTATGGGAGAAGGGTATAAGCATCCTAAACTCCTGTTCTTCCTGGGAGTTTTGGTCGTCGTTTTATCCGCTTATGTCGGCGTCCGTTCTCTTTCCGCTTTGAAGTTGTTTTAAGAGTAGAGAAGGCACGGGACAACTTAGGAATGCACAAAAAAATGAATACAAAAGGAATGGATTATGGAAAAGGTAAGAGTGGTTGCAGCAGGGGATTCTGCCATACTGATTCAATTTCAACAGGAAATAAGTGAAGAAGTGAATCGTCGTATCAGTGCGACGGTACAACTCATCAAGATGCAACAGATAGAGGGGATCGTGGATATGATTCCGGCGTATGCATCCCTGCTGGTGGAATATAATCCCCTGGTGATTCGCTATGAGGAACTGTTCCGAAGGCTTCGTTCCCTTGTGAAGATGGACACCAGGGTGGAAAGTATGGAGAAAAAGGTCTGGGAGATTCCGGTTTGTTATGGTGGAGATTTTGGTCCCGATCTCGATTTTGTGTCGGAGAAGTCCTCCTTAACGGTAGAAGAAGTGATTGAGAAGCACAGCTCGATAGACTATCTGATTTATATGTTGGGTTTCCTGCCGGGATTTACTTATCTCGGCGGTCTTCCGGAAGCGTTACATACCAATCGTCTGGATAGTCCTCGACTTCGGATTCCGGCAGGTTCCGTAGGGATAGGAGGCTCCCAGACCGGTGTATATCCTGTGGATTCGCCGGGAGGCTGGCGCCTTATCGGAAAAACACCGGTGAAGATGTACGACCCCTTAAAGAAGGAACCGATTCTTACGCGAGCAGGAGAGTACATTCGTTTCTGTCCCATTTCCCTGAAAGAGTATCAGGAAATAGAAGAAGCAGTAGCAGAGGACCGCTATGAAGTGCGGTGGCACAAGGGGGAGTAAGATGGGATTTCGTGTAATCAAAGGAGGACTGCTCACGACGGTGCAGGACCTCGGAAGAAACGGCTACCAGGCACAGGGCTTCAATGTGAACGGGGTAATGGACAGGCGGGCTTTTCGTATTGCAAACCTGCTTCTGGACAATCCGGAAAATGAAGCGGTGCTGGAGTGTACTTTAATCGGACCGACCCTGGAGTTTACCGCGCCGATGATTATCTCCATTACGGGGGGAGACTTCCGACCGGAAATCAATGATGAAGAAGTGCCGATGTATACCGCACTCTATGTGGCGGAAGGGGATGTCTTGAAACTGGGTTCCGCCCGAAGCGGAAGAAGCTGTTACATTGCTTTTTCGAACTACCTTAAAGTACCGGTGGTGATGGGTTCCCGTTCTACGAACTTAAAGTGCCGGATTGGCGGATTTAAAGGAAGAAAGCTGGAGGACGGAGATTATATCGAGACGCGTATCACGAGACGGATCTACCTTCCGACTTTCCTTTCCCGAACGCTTCCGTTAAAAGAATATGAGGAAAATAAAGCCACAATCCGTGTGATTTTGGGACCAGAGGAGGAAGTATTTTCCAAGAAAGGGATAAAGAGCTTTCTGGAGACGGAATATATGGTCGGCGCGGAGTTTGACCGGATGGGGATGCGTCTGGAAGGCGCCTATATCGAAAGCAAGAGGGGGTCGGATATTATTTCTGACGGAATCGCCCTGGGTTCCATCCAGGTTCCCTCTCACGGAAAGCCGATTATTCTACTGGCTGACCGGCAGACTACGGGAGGGTATGGAAAGATTGCAACGGTGATTTCCGTGGATTTACCGAAGCTTGTGCAAAGAAGAATGGACGATAAGATTCGTTTTGTGGCGGTTACGGTGGAAGAGGCACAGCGGCTTCTTCTGCATGAAGAGAAAGAGTTGCAGGATATGCGGAAAATCATTCATAAACCTTGTAAGGAAGTATTGGAATGCAGACTTGCCGCGAAGAGATTGTCGAAGCTTTTTGCTTAACCCCCGCTTTACTTCATAAGGAGTAGATGGAAACTACAGCGCATTAAGGAGAGTAGAATAGAATGTTGGATTTAGAGAAATTAGAAGGACTGGTTAAGATTATGGAGGATTCTTCCTTAAATACCATGTCCATTAAGGATGGCGATTTTAAGATTACGATGAGCAAGCTGGATAATCCTCCGGTACTGGCAAACGGAAGTATGGTCAGTGCGGTTTCTGCCCTGCCTTCCGAGAAGGAAGAGGCGGCATCCTCCGCGGGGAGTACGGAGGAGGACAATGAAGTGCACATCGTGAGTCCTATTGTAGGCACCTTCTATTCTGCAAAAGGGCCTACCATTCCCGCTTTTGTGAAGGTGGGAGATACGGTGAAGGCGGGAGATACCGTTTGTATCCTCGAAGCGATGAAAATGATGAATGAAATCACGGCGGATTTCGATTGTGAAATTGAAGCGGTACTCGTTTCCAATGAGCAGAAGGTGGAGTATGGGCAACCCCTCTTCCGTGTGAAAAAACTGTAAGAAAAAGGGAAAAGGATCTTTTCTTCTTTCCGAATCGAAAAGAGATACGTTTCTATTTTGTAGGATACTTTGTAGGAGAAGAAGAACTGTATCGATAAGGAGGAGAATTTGTTTAAACGGGTTTTAGTGGCAAATCGAGGGGAGATTGCCGTAAGGGTGATTCGGGCTCTTCGTGCGCTTTCGGTTTCTTCTGTTGCGGTTTATTCCAAGGAGGATCGGGATGCCTTGCATACGCGTCTTGCCGATGAGCGGGTCTGTATAGGCGAGGGTGCCGCACGGAATTCTTACCTCAATATGGACACCATTTTAACGGTGGCGAAAAATACCGGCTGTGATGCCATCCATCCGGGCTATGGCTTTCTTTCGGAAAATGCCCATTTTGCAAAAAAATGTGAGGAGAATGGAATTACTTTCATCGGCCCCACCGCGGAAGTGATTGAAGAGATGGGAACCAAGTCGGAAGCCAGGAGAAGGATGCGGGAAGCGGGAGTTCCGGTGGTTCCCGGCTCCTTATCGGTTCTTTATGACGTAGGAGAGGCTCTGGAAGAGGCAAGAAAGATGGGCTTTCCGGTGATGATTAAGGCAAGCTCCGGCGGCGGCGGAAAAGGAATGCGGGAGTGCTATAAAGAAGCGGACTTTGAGAAAGATTTCCTCACCGCGCAAAGAGAGTCCGCCAATGCCTTTTCCGATGACGCCATGTACCTGGAAAAGTTGATTCTGGAACCCCGACACGTGGAAGTACAGATTATGGGAGACAGTTATGGGCATGTGGTTGCCCTTGGAGAAAGAGACTGTTCTATTCAAAGAAATCACCAGAAACTCGTGGAGGAATCCCCTTCCCCCGCCGTTTCTGAAAAGACACGGAAAGCGATGATGGAAGCGGCAGTGAAGGCGGCGGCATCCGTCCGGTATACCGGTGCCGGAACCATTGAGTTTATTATGGATAAGGACGGGCAGTTTTACTTTATGGAAATGAATACCCGTATTCAGGTAGAACACGGGGTTACGGAACTCCTCACGAATACGGACCTTGTTATGGAGCAGATTCGCGTCAGCGCAGGGGAAAAGCTAAGTTACAGGCAGGAGGATATTCCTTTCCTGGGGCACAGTATTGAGTGCCGGATCAATGCAGAGATTCCGGAGAAGAATTTTATGCCGTCTCCCGGAAAAATTACTGCCTTGCATCTCCCCGGGGGAAATGGCGTACGGGTCGATACGGCATTGTATACCGGCTATACGGTTCCGATGGAGTATGATTCCATGATTGCAAAGGTCCTTGTACTGGGGAGGAATCGGGCGGAAGCCATCCAGAAGATGAGAGTCGCTCTGGAAGAGATGCTTGTACTCGGTGTGGAAACGAATCTGGATTTTCAGTATAAAATCATGCGTTCCGAGGCATTCCGAGAGGGAAAGGTGGACACGGGATTTGTAGAGCGCTTTATGCTGTCGGGAAGATAAAGAAATGCGTTCTTCGCCGGACGGAAGAGAAGGAGTAGAGTGAAATGAGAGTGGATTTAAATGCGGATGTTGGAGAGTCCTTCGGAAGATATACTTTGGGACTCGATCAGGAAGTGATTCCTTTGATTTCTTCTGCCAATGTGGCTTGCGGCTTCCATGCCGGAGACCCGCTGGTAATGGAAAAGACGGTCTCTCTCTGCGGTACTGTGGGAACGGCTGTCGGTGCCCATCCAGGTTTTCCGGACTTACAGGGTTTTGGCAGGAGAAATATGAATATGAATCCGAAAGAAGTGAAAGCGATGCTTCTTTATCAGATTGGCGCTTTGGATGCCTTCCTGCATGAGCATGGAGGAAGGCTTCAGCATGTGAAACCGCATGGAGCCTTGTACAATATGGCGGCGAAAGAGGAGGAACTTGCCAAAGCCATCTGTGACGCGGTGCAGGATTATGATAAAGAATTAATTGTTCTGGCGCAGAGTTCCGGAAAGCTCTACCGGGAGGCGGAGAAGAGAGGACTTGCCGTTTCGGCGGAAGTCTTTATGGACAGAGCGTATGAAGAAGACGGCAGTTTAGTTGCCCGCTCGAAAGAGGGAGCGATGATTACCGATGAAGACCTTGCCATCGACCGGGTCCTTTCGATGATTCTGGAAGGAAAAGTACGGGCTGTGAGCGGAAAAGAAATTCCTATTAAAGCGGACTCCGTTTGTGTACACGGAGACGGAGAGAAGGCTTTGCTTTTTGTGAAGAAACTGAGGGCTGCTTTGGAAGAAAATGGGATTGCGATACAGAATCTCCGTGCGGGTAGAAGCTGATTTTTCGGTTTTATTTCCACTTTGTTTCATTCCGGTCCGTGATGGATCATTCTGTTTCGTTTTTTTATTCTTTTTCCATTAAGCCGTTTTATCCGGCTGTTTTAAAGTTTTACATCGATAGATGCTTGACGAAGACCGTTTTCTATTTTAGAATATGAAAACGGTTTTCATTTTCATGTACTTTTCTATTCTTTTGAGATTCGTGCGAAAAGGGTGTGATATCCCCTGCTCAATCTTACTAAAGCACAGAGAAAACGGAATACAAACAGCATTCAGGGAGCGGAGTCGGCATGAAAGAAAAAACAATGTATAAATCGCAAAACAGAGAGGAACTCCTATCCTTTCTTTCCTCGCGCCCGAATACCCATTTTACGGTGGCGGAACTGGTCAGCCATTTTCAGGAGGAAGGCAGACCGATCGGTACGACAACGGTATATCGACAGTTGGAAAGACTCTGTGAAGAGGGAATGGTAAACAAGTACATCATTGATCAAAACACGCCGGCTTGCTTTTCCTATGTTGGAAAGGATACAGAAGGAGGAGAAGCCTGTTCCTGCTTTCATTGCAAGTGCAATGTCTGCGGAAAACTGATTCATCTCCATTGCCATGAGCTGGATTTTATGATGGAGCATCTCATTACGCATCATGGATTTCATTGGGATGAAAAGAAGACGGTATTCTATGGATTGTGTGCAGATTGTGCACAGACACAACGGAAAGGAGCCTCGGAATGAGACTGAAAAAAGGAATTTTACTGAGTGGCGTTTTATTCACTGCCTCTATGCTTTTTGCCTGTGGAAACGGGAAGAGCGCGGAAAGCACTGTAGCGCCCAGCCAGAAGGAGAGTGAGAAAAGCACGGAGAAAGCGGAGGAGAAGAGTTCCGGCGCGAAGAAATTGAAGATTGTGACGACGAACTTCCCCTCCTATGATTTTGCCCGCGCTATCACGAAAGGGGATGCGGAACTTACGATGCTGGTGAAACCCGGTGCGGAGACGCACAGCTATGAGCCGAGTCCGAAGGATATTATTACCATTCAGAATGCGGATTTGTTCCTGTATACCGGTGGAGATAGCGACGAATGGGTAGAGGATGTTTTGAAATCCGTGCAGGGAAAGAATCTTCATGTGTTCAAGATGATGGATGCGGTAAGTCTCATGGAAGAAGAGACGGTGGAAGGCATGCAGGAGGAAGAGGAAGACGATCATGACCATGGCAAAGAAGGCCAGGACAAGTCCGACTCTGCCAAGGACGATCATGACCAGGATAAAGAGGATGAACCGGAGATGGATGAGCATGTATGGACATCCCCGAAGAATGCCATCACGATTGTAGAGAAGCTGGAAGAAACCATTTCCGGACTGGATACGGAACATAAAGAGCAGTTTAAGGCAAACAGCGATGCGTATGTGAAGGAATTGGAAGAACTGGATAAGAGCTTTCAGGAAGTAGTGGATCATGGCAAAAGAAAGGAAATCATTGTAGCGGATCGTTTCCCCTTCGCTTATTTTTGTAAGGAGTTCGGTCTCAAGTATTTTGCAGCCTTCCCGGGTTGCTCTACGGATACCCAGCCTTCCGCGTCCACAACTGCCTTTCTTACGGACAAAGTGAAGGAGGATCAGATTCCGGTTGTCTTTCATATCGAGATGAGTAATGAGGATATGGTGGATGCCATTTGTCGGGATACCGGGGCGAAGAAGATGCTCTTAAATGCAGTACACAATGTAACAGATAGTGATTTCAAGGCGGGAAAGACCTACGTCGATCTCATGAAGCCGAACGTAGAAGCTTTAAAGGAGGCATTAAACTAGATGGCATATATATCCCTGAACAATGTTGGATTTTCTTATGAGGGGAAGAAGGTTCTCGGCGGAATTCACTTCTCTGTGGAAAAAGGAGACTACCTTTGCATTGTAGGGGAAAACGGAGCAGGAAAAAGTACCCTCTTAAAGGGACTTTTGGGACTCAAGAAAGTGAGTGAGGGAGAGATTTTATTTGGAGACGGTCTGAAAGCCAATGAAATCGGCTATCTTCCCCAACAGACGGAGAACCAGAAGGATTTTCCTGCCAGCTGTTATGAGGTAGTAGAGTCGGGTAGATTGAATAAACTTTCGTTCTTTCCTTTTTATAGAAAAGAAGATAAGAAAGCGGCACTGGATGCGATGGCATATTTAAAAATAGAAGATTTGAAGAATGCCTGTTTCCGTGAATTGTCCGGCGGGCAGCGACAGAGGGTTCTCCTTGCGAGAGCCCTCGCTGCAAGTCAGAAGCTCCTTGTTGTGGATGAACCGGTTGCCGGACTGGATCCGCTGGCACAAAAGGAACTGTACGCCATGCTGGAAAGTTTGAATAGAGAGAAGGGGATGACGATTATCATGGTTTCTCATGATATTAGAGAAGTAGTGGAAAGAGCAAAGACCATTCTGCATTTGGATGGAAAGCAGCTCTTCTTCGGCAGTGCGGAAGCGTACCTTGCTTCCAGCTGGGGAAAGCTCCTCGTAAAGGAGGAAGACCATGCTTGATTCATTACGCACGATGTTGCACTACGATTTTATGATTCGCGCCATTGTTGTCGGCGGTTTGGTTTCCCTTTGCTCCGCGCTCCTTGGAACGAGTCTTGTCTTGAAACGCTATTCCATGATTGGAGATGGACTTTCTCATGTGGGATTTGCCGCGCTTGCCATTGCTTATGCAATGCAGCTTACCCCTATGTCCGTATCGATTCCGGTCTGTGTGCTTGCAGCATTTTTTCTCTTGCAACTGGAGGAAAGTTCGAAGATAAAGGGAGATGCGGCGACAGCACTGCTATGCAGCGGCGCTTTGGCAATTGGAGTGATGACGGTTTCTCTCACCACGGGGATGAATACGGATGTTTGCAACTATATGTTCGGATCCGTCCTTGCCATAAGCCCTTCCGATTTGCGCTTATCCGTGGTTCTTTCCGTGATGGTGGTATTGCTTTACATCTTGTTTTATCCGCGTATCTTTGCGGTAACCTTTGATGAGACTTTTGCGAAGGCGAGCGGAACGAATACCCGCTTTTATAATATGGTTCTGGCTTTCCTGACCTCTATCACGATTGTACTCGGGATGCGTATGATGGGGACGCTCCTGATTTCCAGCTTGATTGTATTTCCTTCCATCACGGCGATGCGGGTGAGCAAGAATTTTCTATCCACCATTCTTCTTGCAACGGGGCTTTCTCTCTTCGGCTTTCTTGTGGGAATCAGCCTGTCTTATCTCTACAATATTCCGACGGGAGCCTCCATCGTGATTATAGATATGCTTTTATTTTTCCTTTTTCTTCTGGTGGAAATGCTTCGGAATCGAAGGGGGTAAGAAAGATGGTTTTTTCCCGAAAAAATTTTTTGAAAATAGCTTTTGTGCTTCTTTTGGCTTTGCTCTTACAATCTTGTAAAAAGACGGAGACGATTCGGAAGGTCTCTGGTAAGGAGAGCGAAAAGAGTACTACCCTGTCCGAGAAAGAGGCGGAGTCGCAGGCGCATGAATTGGAAAGTCTGGAACAGAAAGAGCAGGAATCTTTGGACAAAGAATACGGGAAGGAGAGTTCCGCATCAGCCGATGCAGCCTATCCGCATGATGACTATCCCTTTGACCCGAAAGAAGATCGGAAGAAGGTTTCTCTTGAGAAACCGGATATTGTGGTCGGAGATCAACACTATGCAACCCAGATCAATGATTGGTATATGAATTTCCAGAATTATGTGGGGAAGACAGTGAGCATAGACGGCTACTATATGAATTTTGGAGGCTATACGCTGGTTGGACGCATGGGTCCTTCCTGCCCTTATTGTACCGGAGGGTATGTCAACTTCGAGTTTAAGACCGATTTGGATTTATCGAATTTGAAATCGGAAGAATCCTGGATCAGAGTGAAGGGGATTCTTCGGGAAGGCACTTATGCCATATCGAAAGAACTCTCGCAGAAAATTTATTATATCGAAGCTTTGGAAGTGGAGAAACTCCCGGAAGTGGGAGTCGATACGGTGACAGACTAGGATATCAACTGCAAGTAAAGTTCGATGGGAATCGTTTTTTCTTTGCCGTTTTCGCTTAGAAAAGCGTCGAGAATTCTTCCGATATTTTCGATTGCCCATTTTCCTGCGGGAAGGAGCGCTTCCTCTTCCAAATATTTTCCGATAAAAAGAGAGGAGAAGAGGTCGCCGGTCCCTCCGAGGGAGAGGTTTCTTTCCTTATAGGGAATCGTGTAAAAGCTTTGTGTTTTTTCTTCGTAGAGAAAGATACAACTTTCCCCTTGGATACGCATACTGGTGATGCAGATATCTTTTGCACCGGCATTCGCGAGAGACTTCACGAGGTCTTTTGCTTCCTCCGGACAGAAATCTACCGGTACCGTTTTTCTCCCGGCAAGGAGGCAGGCTTCTGTCTTATTCGGAAATATACAGTCGGAAACGGCCATCAGTTTCTTTCTGGAAAGGACATCCTCCCCCGTTAAACCGTGATAGAGCTTTCCTCCGTCCGCCATAACGGGGTCAAAGAAGATGGACTTTCCTTTTTCTTTTTCTTCTTTAGCCAGTTGGTAGAGCTGTTCCGCCTGAGCGAGTCCGTTTACGAAACCGAGGAAGAGTGCGGAGTAGTCGAAACCGAGTTCTTTCCAGACTGAAAGACTTCGGAATAAATACGCCGTGGTATCCAGAATTTCCGTCTTTCCGAAATTCAGTGTATTGGAAATTAAAGCGGTCGGGAGAGAAAAAACCTCGTAATGCATCCTGCGAAGGACTGCTTCACTCATTTTTAAGGCTACAGTGCCGTAAGAGGGCGCATCGCTTAAAAGGAGGAGTGCGTCCTGTTTTCTTGTTGAAGTATTGTTTTTCATCTTTTTTCCTGTCCCTTTTTCAGCGGATTCATTCCTGTTCCTATTCTCTTGCCGTTCTTAGACTTCCGGTATCTTCCCGGAAAGAAGGCCCACACAGGAATCTATCTTATCATATAAAATCCCTTGGCGGTGCTTGAAAAAACGGCAGAGTGCAAGTATACTTTCACGTGTTTTTAAGAAACACGGATGGATAAGGGTGATTTATGAGCATTTTAGAACGTTTGGAAAGAAAGTTCGGAAGATACACGATTCCGAATTTAATGAAATATATCTGTGTGATGTATGCGGTGGGCTTTTTAATTCAGCTCTTTGCACCGGAGTTTTATTTTTATTATCTGGATTTGGATCCGGAGGCTATTCTGCATGGACATATCTGGCGGGTTTTAACTTTTTTAATCTATTATCCCGCATCCTATGGCTTTAGTTCCATCTTCTGGGCAATCATCGGGATTATGGTTTATTACAGCATAGGGAACAGTCTGGAATATTTATGGGGGAATTTCCGCTATAATTTCTTCTTCTTTTCCGGAGTGCTTCTCTATAATGTGGCAGGCATTCTGATTTTTCTTCTGACCGGCGTTTCCTTACAGTTAAATCCGACCTATATGGGATTCAGCATCTTCCTGGCGTATTCTTTAACCTTACCGGATACCGTGTTTTACCTTTACTTTTTCATTCCGATTAAAGCAAAGTATCTGGCGCTTTTTGAGACGGTGCTTTATCTGTATTTTCTACTGGTTAGTCAAAGCGCGGGAGAGCGGCTTTCCATCCTTTTGTCGTTTCTCAATGTGTTGCTTTTCTTCCTTCTCATGCATCAGGGAAGAAGAAAAAATATATTTAATATACGGAATTACCGATAGTGCATTTTATTCGAAAAAGTTGTATAACGGGGAAAAGCTTTAGAGATTCAGCTTTTTGTCGATGTATAGAGTTAGTGGAACAAGATGAATAGATGAAGGAGAGAGAAAATGAGAAGAACAAAGATTGTTTGTACGATGGGACCGAATGAAAATGATTACGAGGTGATGAAGGCTTTAGCGGAGACGATGGATGTCGCCCGTTTCAATTTTTCTCATGGAGATCATGAGGAGCACCTCAGCAGACTGGAGAAACTGCGTAAACTCAGAAAAGAGTTGGGACGCCCCATTGCGGCACTTCTCGATACGAAGGGACCGGAAATCCGAACCGGCCTTTTAAAGGATGGACAGAAGATTACACTGAGAGAAGGAGAAAAGATTGTTCTTACGACGGAAGAGGTAGTGGGAACAAAGGAGAAGATCTACATCAACTATGACAAGTTACATGAGGACGTAAAGCCCGGAAATGTCATTTTGATTGATGACGGTTTGATCGGTTTGGAAGTGGAAGCGGTAAACGGCGTTGAGATTCAATGTAAGGTAACAAACGGCGGAGAGCTGGGAGAGAAGAAGGGTGTCAACGTGCCCGGCGTGCCCATTCAGTTGCCTTCCATTACCGATAAAGATATCGAAGACTTGAAGTTCGGTATTCAGGAAGAGTTTGACTTCGTGGCGGCTTCCTTCATCCGTTCCGCGGATGCGGTAAGACAGATTCGAAAGATTCTGACGGATGGCGGTTCGCAGATGAAGATTATTTCAAAGATTGAGTCTCAGGAAGGCCTGGACAATATTGATGAGATTATTGAAGCGTCCGACGGTATTATGCTTGCCAGAGGGGATCTGGGTGTAGAGATTGATGCAAAGCGGATTCCGCAGCTCCAGAAGGAAATCATCCAGAAGTGTAATTACCATGGAAAGCTGGTGATTACAGCAACCCAGATGCTGGATTCCATGATTCGGAATCCGCGTCCGACCAGAGCGGAAGTGACAGACGTAGCGAATGCGGTTTACGACGGCACGGATGCGGTTATGCTTTCCGGAGAGTCCGCAAACGGAAAATATCCGGTAGAAGCGGCAAGAACCATGGCTTCCATTGTGGAGTATACCGAGCAGTTCCTGAATTATAAGCAGTTTAAGACCAGAATGGTGGAGAAGACCATGTATGAAAGTATCGGCAATGCGATGTGTGCCGCATCGGTTACGACCGCTTCCGAACTCAAGGCTACGGCTATTGTGGCTTCCACTCTTTCCGGCATTACCGCGTCCATGATTTCCAAGTATCGTCCCATTACTCCGATTTATGCGCTTTCCCCGAGTCAGACCGTGACGAGACAGATGATGTTGTTCTGGGGTGTGACGCCGATTTGGGCAAGAAGAGCAGAGACGACGGATGAGCTTTTTGAAAGTTCCGTGGAAGAACTGAAAGAGCGGAAACTCTTAAAGAGCGGTGACCTCTGTGTCATTACTGCGGGTGTTCTTTCTCGTTTGCAGAAGCAGCAGGCGCCTACCGGAACGAATATCATGCGGGTCATTAAAGTAGACTAGGATTTTACTTGAAAAGTCCCTCTAGCTTGTTTAAGATAGAGTGGACTTTTTTTAATGCCCGATAGATTTGGAAAACAGGGGATTAGGATAGGAAGAAGGACGAAAGTTCTATGGTCTAGTTCCTTTGGAAACCGGGTTTATAAAAGAAGGTAGGGGGTTAACTGCTGTAAAGGAGTAAGAGATGAAGAAGCCGTTTGTGGATTATCGAAAAGCGAAGGAAATAGAGGAGCGTTATCCCACGCCTTTCTATCTTTATGATGAGAAAGGAATCCGTGAGACAGTACGAAAACTGTACAAAGCATTTTCCTGGAATAAAGGCTATAAAGAGTATTTTGCGATTAAAGCGACACCGACTCCCGCAATTCTTCGTATTTTAAAAGAAGAGGGTTGCGGGGTGGACTGTTCTTCGGCGCCGGAACTCAGTCTCGCGGAAGCCTGCGGATTTTCCGGAGAGGAGATTATGTTTTCTTCGAACGATACACCGGATCCGGAGTATTTATTCTGTAATCAACTTGGCGGCATCATTAATCTGGATGATTTTACGAACATCGAAGAAGTCAGCAATATTTTGGGTGTATTACCGAAAACCATGAGTCTGCGTTTTAATCCCGGCGGATACTTCAGTATTGGAAATACCATTATGGACAATCCGGAAGACGCGAAGTATGGCATGACGGAAGCACAGATTATTGAAGGCTATCGTCTTTTAAAGGATAGAGGAGTGGAGCATTTTGGAATTCATGCATTCCTGGCTTCCAATACAGTGAGCAATGACTACTATCCGACGCTGGCAAAGCAGCTGTTCTCTCTGCTTGTGAAAATAAAACAGGAGACCGGCGTTCAGCTGGAATTTGTCAATCTTTCCGGTGGAGTCGGGATTCCCTATCGCCCTGAACAGGAGGAAAATGATATCCTGCTGATTGGAGAACGGGTGAGAGAGGTTTATGAGGAAGTTCTGGTTAAAAATGGAATCACGGATGTTCGACTTTGTACGGAACTGGGACGGTATATTTTAGGACCGCACGGGGCACTCGTTACCAAGGTGATTCATTTTAAAGAGACGTACAGGCACTATGCCGGCGTGGATGCCTGTGCGGCAAATCTGATGCGACCGGCGATTTACGATGCGTACCATCATATCACCGTACTCGGAAAAGAAGATGCCAGCGAGAAGAAAGTCTATGATGTGGTCGGTTCCCTTTGTGAAAATAACGACAAGTTTGCCAAGAACCGGGAATTGCCCTGTCTGGAGAAAGGCGATCTTCTCTTTATCCATGATGCCGGAGCGCACGGTTTTGCAATGGGATACAATTATAACGGTAAGCTTTGGAGCGCAGAGCTTTTGCTAAAGTCGGACGGAAGCGTGAAGATGATTCGAAGACCGGAGCGGGATACGGATTACTTTGCGACTTTAGACGTTGACCCCGAGATGGCGGCCTATTTAAAGAACAGGGACTCCTCTTTTTCGAGAAGAAAAGATTAGCGGAGACGGGCGATTTCTCGGCATGGACAATTTTATAAAAACAGTTTAAAAGGATTAGAGAGGCAGTATGGCATTAACAAAAAAAGCCGTAACCGGCATGAAAGATATTTTACCGAAGGAAATGGAAGTGAGGCAGAGGGTTCTCTCCACCATCCGATCGGTCTATACGCGCTTCGGTTTCACAGAGATCGAGACACCGATTATGGAACATCTCAGTAATCTCCTCAGTAAGCAGGGGGGAGATAACGAACAACTGATTTTCAAGGTGGAGAAAAGGGGAGAGAAATGGAAGGAAGCGCTGGAAAAAGGCGATTTTGATCACCTTTCGGACGCGGGACTTCGCTATGATTTAACGCTTCCCCTTTCCCGCTTTTATGCGGAGAATCAGTCCGCTCTTCCTTCTCCTTTCAAGGCTTTGCAGATTGGACCGGTTTTTCGTGCGGACCGTCCGCAGAAGGGCCGTTTTAGAGAGTTCTGGCAGTGTGATATCGACGTCTTCGGGGATGCAAGCAATCTTTCGGAAATAGACCTCATTATGGCGATGGGAACCGTACTGAAAGAAATCGGCTTTGGAGAGAAGTATCCTTTTTATATCGTTTTAAATGATCGAAGGATTTTAAAGGCGATGCAAGCTTATGCGGGATTTCCGGAAGAGGCGTTTCAGGAGATTTCCATCGTTCTGGACAAAGAGGACAAAATCGGTAGAGATGGGGTAAAGAAAGAATTACTCTCTCTCTCTTATACGGAGGAACAAATCGGAAAGTATGAAGAATGCCTGTCTCTCGTGAAAGGGGAGAAAGAGGACATCTTGCGCCTTACTGAGCTGCTCGGGGGGCATCTCGAAGAGGGAGTCGGGGAGAATCTGTATCAGATTATGAAAATGGTAGAGGATTGCAGCAAAGCTTCGATTTCTCTTCGCTTTGATCCGACGCTCGTGCGGGGAATGGGATATTACACCGGTCCGATATTTGAAGTTCGTTCTCCTCTATTTTCCGGTTCCATTGGCGGAGGAGGAAGATATGATAAGATGGTCGGCAAGTTTATCGGGACAGATACGCCGGCTGTCGGCTTTTCCATTGGCTTTGAAAGAATCATAGGGATTCTTCTGGAGGGTGCGGAAGCAGATAAGGAAGGCAGTAAGGTCGCTTATCTTGTGGAGAAGAAGGTTTCGGAAGAAAAGCTTTCCGCCTGTCTGAAAGAAGTTATGGAAAGAAGAGCGGGAGGAGAAGTAGTGCTTCTCACGCAGATGAATAAAAATAAAAAATTCCAAAAAGAGAAGCTTAGTGCTGAAGGATATAAGGAATTTGTGGAGATATACGCTGATTAAGGGGGAGTGTATGGCAGAGTCAATGCAGGGTTTACATAGAACGGCTAGATGTGCGGAACTCGGAGAAAGCTACATCGGAAAGACAGTATGTATGATGGGATGGGTACAAAAGTCCCGTAATAAAGGAGGCTTGATTTTCACGGATCTCCGTGACCGTTCGGGTATCTTACAGATTCTTTTTGAGGAAGAGGAGTGTGGGAAGGACGTCTTTTCGAAGGCGGCGACATTACGGCAGGAGTATGTCATTGCGGTTGAAGGAGAGATCAGAAGTCGCGGTAAAGATAGTAATGCAGAGCTTTCCACAGGAAACATTGAACTGGTCGCAAAGAGTCTGCGCATTCTTTCCGAGTCGGAGACGCCACCCTTTCCGATTGAGGCGGATTCCAAGACGAAGGAGGACCTTCGTTTAAAGTATCGTTATCTGGATCTCCGCAGACCGGATCTTGCAAAGAAGATTATGACAAGAGCGCGGATAGCCCAGCTGATTCGCCATTTTCTGTCGGAAGGCGGCTTTTTGGAGATTGAAACACCGACTCTCATTAAGTCGACGCCGGAAGGAGCAAGAGATTTTCTTGTGCCGTCAAGACTGCACAGAGGTACTTTTTATGCACTTCCACAGTCTCCCCAGCTTTTGAAGCAGCTTTTGATGGTATCCGGAATGGATCGCTATTTTCAGCTGGCGAGATGCTATCGGGATGAGGATTTAAGAGCGGACAGACAACCGGAATTTACCCAGGTAGATATGGAGTTGTCTTTTGTGGATATCGAGGATGTTTTGGATGTTAACGAGCGTCTTTTGCAATATCTTTTCAAAGAAGTCTGCCATATCGATGTGCAGCTTCCTTTGCAGAGGATGACTTGGGACTATGCGATGAATCATTACGGTTCCGACAAGCCGGATCTTCGCTTCGGAATGCCGCTCCTTGATTTGACGGAAGCGGTAAGGGATTGCGGCTTCTCCGTCTTTTCAGACTGTGTGAAGGAAGGCGGTATGGTAAAAGGTCTTCTCGTAAAGGGAGAGGCGGGAATGCCGAGAAAGAAGATCGATTCCTATGTAGAACTGGTTAAGGGCTATCACGCGAAAGGACTCGCATGGTACGGTGTACAGGAAGACGGAACAGTTAAGTCCTCCTTTGCAAAGTTCCTTTCGGAAGAGGAAGCGAAGAAGCTCATTTCCGCATCGCAGCTGGAGAAGGGCGATCTCTTACTTCTGGTTTCGGATAAAAAGAAAAATGTGGTATGGGATTCCCTGGGGGCATTGCGTCTTGCTCTTGGAAAAGACCTCGATTTAATTGATAAAACACAGTGGAAGTTTCTCTGGATTACAGAGTTTCCGATGTTTGAGTATTCTGAAGAACTTGGACGCTATCAGGCAATGCATCATCCCTTTACCATGCCGATGGAAGAAGACCTGCAATATCTGGATGAAGATCTCTCCAAAGTCCGGGCAAAAGCGTATGATATCGTGCTGAACGGAACGGAACTCGGGGGCGGTTCGGTAAGAATCCATCAGAGTGATGTGCAGGAGAGGATGCTGGAGAAGTTAGGCTTTACACCGGAAAGAGCGAGCGAGCAGTTTGGCTTCCTTATGCAGGCGTTCCGTTACGGAGTGCCGCCCCATGCAGGACTGGCTTACGGTTTGGACAGACTTGCGATGTGGATGGTCGGTGCGGACACAATCCGAGACGTCATTGCATTCCCGAAAGGAAAAGACGGATCGGACGCCATGATGGAGGCGCCGGCGGAAGTGTTCGATCCGCAGCAGCTTTTGGATTTACACATTCAGGTCATCGCCGAGGATAAAGAGAGTGAATAAGACGACATTTTTACAGGCGCTTCGCGGAGAATTGCAGGGCAATGTATCCGATGAGGTGATTCTGGAACAGCTTCACTTTTATAGTGAGTATATAACGGAGGAAGTAGCCAAAGGAAAAGGAGAAGAAGAGGTTGTTTCTTCTCTTTCCGAACCGCATCTTCTTGCGCAGAGTATCATGGATGCCGCGGATGCGGCAGGGGATCACGTTGCCCGCACCACCCCTTTTCGGTACGAGGAGAAAGATATTAACTTTGCGTCGGATGAGGAAGACAGGCAGTATGGCGGAACGGGTTCCGAAAGTGAGACGGCTTCCGATACGGAAGAAGTGCTGTATGAAAAATATGGAGAGGAAGGAAAAACGCGTTTTTCGACCTCGGAGCGGGAAAGGGAAGGAAGCGGCCCGGCCTTTGTTTCTTTTGGGAACGGCGGTTGTATTTTAGCGCTCCTGATTGTTCTCCTATTTCTTGTTCTCATCGTCACGGTGGTTGGAGGAGTTCTGTCTGTACTTGCGCCTGTCCTTCTTCCGGTATTTGCCATAGCTGCTGTTTTATGGTTGATTTCCAATATATTAAGACGGTAGAGGAGCGCCATGCAGAGATTTGAATTAATTGTGCCTTGCCACTTCGGTCTGGAGTCTGTCTGTAAGAAGGAGATTCACGACCTTGGATATGAGGTTTCCCTGGTAAGTGATGGGAAAGTCCATTTTATCGGGGATGCGGAAGCTATCGTCCGTGCCAATATTTTTCTTCGAACCGGCGAACGTGTTCTTATCAAACTGGGGTCTTTTCATGCGGAGTCGTACGAAGATCTCTATCAGGGGACGAAGGCTCTTCCTTTAGAAAAGGTTCTTCCGGTCGATGCTTCGTTTTGGGTTACGAAAGCGAGTTCTGTAAAGTCAAAGCTCTTTTCCCCGCGGGACATTCAGTCCGTGATGAAGAAGGCTATGGTGGATCGGCTCTCCGGGATTTACCATGTAAACACATTTTCAGAACACGGTGCAAAATATCCTTTCCGTGTTTCTCTTTTTAAGGATGAGGTCACTGTTTGTCTGGACAGCAGTGGAGAGTCCCTGCACAAACGGGGATATCGTCTCAAGATGGGTAAAGCGCCGATTAAAGAGACGCTTGCCGCCGCCCTGATTTTATTAAGTAAGTGGAGGGAAGATGCGCCTTTTGTCGACCCGATGTGCGGTGCGGGGACTTTTCCGATTGAGGCCGCGATGATTGCGGCGAATATCGCCCCGGGAATGGACCGAAGCTTTACGGCGGAGGAGTGGGAGAATCTCATTCCGAAGAAAGAATGGTACGCGGCAATTACGGAAGCGGAGGATATGGTTGATCGTCCTCTTCTTGAGACGAAGGAGAATCGATTCGGGAAAATGGTCGATATTCAGGGATATGACATTGATCCGGCGATGATTCCGGTTTGCCGGGAAAATGCGGAACGAGCGGGTGTGCTTTCTCTTATTCATTTTCAGGAAAGGGATATTGCAAAAATGTCTCACGGAAAAAAACATGGTGTCCTGATGACCAATCCGCCTTATGGGGAAAGGATTGAGGATAAGAGAAATCTGCCTTTGCTGTATACGGAGCTCAGGGAAGCGTATGAAGGACTGAACGACTGGCAGCTATTTGTGATTACCGCCTATGAGCAGGCGGAGAAATATTTGGGGAAGTCTTTTAAAAATAGAAAAATCTATAACGGGATGATGAAGACCTATCTCTATCAATATAAGGGAAAGTAGGATACCATGCGGATTTTTTTTGCAACGCATAATGAAGATAAGCTCCGGGAAGTGAGAGAAATTTTGTGCGATTTTCCCGGAGAGATTAAAAGCAAGAAAGAAGCCGGAGAAGAAGAGGATGTCATTGAAAACGGCAGCTCTTTTTCGGAAAATGCGGAAATTAAGGCACGCGCCTTATACAATGCCTTACGAAAGAAAGGCATACTGCAAAAAGGGGATATTGTCATGGCGGACGACTCGGGGCTTTCGATAGAAGCCCTGTCTTACGGTCCGGGAATTTATTCTGCGCGCTTTTTGGGAGAGAATACAGCCTATCCGGAGAAGAACAAGAAGATTCTCTCCATGCTGGAAGAGGCGACAAATAAGAGCCGCTATGCCTTCTATACCTGTGCCATTGTGGCTGTTTTTTATGACGGACAGATTTTTAAGACGGAAGCGAAGTGTGAGGGAGAGATTGCGAAAGAGGAGAAAGGATTGGAAGGCTTCGGCTATGATCCGATTTTCTTTATTCCCGACTTCGGAAAAACGGCGGCGGAGCTCTCTCGGGAAGAGAAGAACAGCATTTCTCACAGAGGGAAGGCTCTTCGGAAAATGATGCGCCTTTTGCGGGAGAAATTGCTTTTTCAGGACAGTCCGGAAGAGCAGGGGGAGAAAAAGGCGGAAGGAAGCGAAAAAAAAAAGGAAGATGTAGTTGCAGCGCAGCAGGAGAAGAAAATCCTTGTCGTTTCGGATAATCACAGAAAACTGGATGCCTTGTTTAAAGTAATCGATAGTAATCCGGATATTGCTTTTTTTCTTCATCTTGGGGACAGCGAAGGAACGGAGGAAGAGATTCGCGCGCACCTTCCGAAGGGCTGCGAAAGTTATTTTGTCCAGGGAAATAATGACTTCTTTGCTTATTTACCGAAAGAAGCTGAGCTGCGACTCGGAAAAGAGAAGCTCTTTCTTGCACACGGACACCTCTACAGCGTGAACATGGATTTACAGAGACTCGCGGAGGAAGCGCGAGACAGAAATTGTTCCATGGCGATTTTCGGGCACACGCATAAGCCCTGTTCCAGGGTGGTAAACGGAGTGCATTGCTTTAATCCCGGTTCGATTGCGTATCCGAGGCAGGAAGATAGAAGACCGAGCTATGGGTTGTTTTATCTGGATAAGAAGGGAAATCTGCGTTCCGAAATCAAATATTTCGGGTAATGCAGGAAGCGGGTTTCTGAAAAATTCAAATGGAAAATTCTTGACAAACAAATTAAAATTCGCTACTATAAACGAGTCGCAGATATTGCGAATTTGATTCAGTAGCTCAGCTGGATAGAGCAACGGCCTTCTAAGCCGTGGGTCGGGGGTTCGAATCCCTTCTGGATCATTTTAACAAGTGGTACACAACGAAGTGTGGCTTCTTGTTTAAAGCGGGAGTTACGGCTAGGAACTCTTCGCTTGCGAGAATAGCATGGTGGCCATAGCGTAGTTGGTTATCGCGCCAGATTGTGGTTCTGGAGGTCCCGGGTTCGACTCCCGGTGGCCACCCTTTTTATGTAGAGGGTTATTTCCTGATTCTCGCTTTACGGGAAACGCAGTGCGTTCACTCGTGTGACCTAGGGCCATCGCCAAGCGGTAAGGCACAGGCCTTTGACGCCTGCAGTCGTTGGTTCGAATCCAACTGGCCCTGTTATGAGACACTAGCTCAGTCGGTAGAGCACTTGACTTTTAATCAAGTTGTCGCGGGTTCGATTCCCGCGTGTCTCATTCCTTTTTTTATAAGGGATTTTGCGGATGTGGCGGAATTGGCAGACGCGCCAGATTTAGGTTCTGGTGGGCGACCGTGCAGGTTCAAGTCCTGTCATCCGCACGAATAAAATAGAGAGAAGACGATACCGAGTGAAACCTGAGATTCAGCTTTGCTCGTTATTTTTTTGTAGAAAAAGGGGAGGGCTGGGACGTAGACATTTTTCTCTTTCTGTTCTATTCTGTACTTGTTCCGCCGCTCTGAAAGCGCAGAATAGGGAAAAAGAAGGAATGGAAAGAAAGAGGAGGATGTATGAGTACACCACATAATAAAGCGGAAAAGGGAGAGATTGCAAAGACCGTCCTGATGCCGGGGGATCCGCTTCGTGCGAAGTATATTGCGGAAACATATCTGTCGGATGTGCATTGTTTTAATTCTGTCCGAAACATGCTTGGCTTTACCGGTAAGATACAGGGAAAAGAAATCTCCGTTATGGGGGGAGGCATGGGGATGCCGTCCATCGGCATCTATTCCTATGAACTGTATCAATTTTATGATGTGGATACCATTATTCGTATCGGTTCTGCCGGAGCCTTGCAGGAGAATATCAATCTGAAAGAGATTGTTTTTGCCCAGGCAGCCTGCACGGATTCCCGTTTTGCTTATCAGTATGCCCTTCCCGGGACTTTCGCTCCCATTGCCGATTTTTCCCTTCTGGAGAAAGCGGTTAAAGAAGCCCGCTCCAGAGGCATCCGCTTTACGGTGGGGAATGTCGTGTCATCCGACATCTTTTACAATGCTTATCCGGATGCGGCGAAGAAGTGGGCGGACATGGGAGTGCTTTGTGTGGAAATGGAAGCGGCTGCACTGTATATGAATGCGGCTAAGCTGAAGAAAAAAGCGCTTGCCATTCTTTCCATTTCGGACCATATTGTGAAAGGCACGGAACTTTCGGCAGATGAAAGACAGACGGGATTCTCCGATATGATGGAGATTGCCTTGTCCTTTGCCGAATAAAAGGTACTTTGAAAAAAATAGGCAGAAAAGGATAGGCTTGGAATAGACGGGTTTATCCGGAAGGAGTATGGAATGATCAATTATTCTGAAGATGATCGTTGCTATCATATCGGTGTACGACCGGGAGAGGTGGGAAGGTATGTACTTCTTCCGGGAGATCCCAAACGCTGTGCGAAGATTGCGAAATATTTTGAGAATCCGGTGGAGATTGCAGACAGAAGAGAGTATGTGACAATCACAGGGACAATATCGGGAGAGAAAGTCAGTGTGTGCTCTACGGGAATAGGAGGACCGTCGGCTTCCATTGCGATGGAAGAACTCACAAAATGCGGTGCGGAAGTGTTCATTCGTGTGGGCACTGCGGGAGGGATGGATCTTTCTGTGGAGTCCGGAGATCTGGTTATCGCCGAATCTGCTGTTCGTATGGAAGGTACATCCAAGGAATATGCCCCGATTGAATGGCCTGCCACTGCCGATTTTTTTGTAACGAGAGAACTTTTTGATGCGGCAGAACGTCTGGGCTTTAGAAAACACGTGGGTGTTGTACAGTGCAAGGACGCTTTTTACGGACAGCATAAACCGGAGGAACTGCCCGTTTCCTATGAACTTTTAGAGAAGTGGCAGGCATGGCTGAAACTGGGATGCAAAGCATCGGAGATGGAAAGTGCGGCGCTTTTTACGGTAGCGGCATTCTTGAAGAAGAAAGTCGGTACGGTTCTTTCTGTTGTTTCCAATCAGGAAAGAGTAAAGGCGGGAATGTCCAATCCGATTTATCATGAAACGGATAGGGCGATTCAGGTTGCCGTGGAAGCCATTCGGGAGATGATCCGAAAAGAGCGGGAATGAGCAGCTTTAGATAGATAGAGAGTAAAGAGAGGGCGATGATGAAATTCAAAAGAGTATTTTTAATTGTTCTGGATTCCCTGGGAATCGGAAATGGCAAGGATGCAGCACGCTTTGGTGACAGCGGAGCGGATACTTTCGGGCATATCGCAGAAAAGATGGAAGATTTTTCCATCCCCCATCTCCAAAAGATGGGAGTTGGAAATTTAAAAAAGTTGAAAGGCGTGAACGCCGTTTCCGAACCGAGCGGAAAGTTTTTTCGTCTGAATGAAGCGAGTAACGGGAAAGATACGATGACCGGACATTGGGAGATGATGGGAATCAAGACCGAAGTTCCCTTTGTAACGTTTACGGATACCGGTTTTCCGAAAGAACTTATTCAAGAGCTGGAGGAGAGAACGGGACATAAAGTTATCGGAAATAAGTCCGCGTCGGGAACCGCGATATTGGATGAACTCGGCGAAGAACAGATCCGAAGCGGAGCGATGATTGTCTATACTTCCGCGGACTCGGTTCTCCAGATTGCCGCACCGGAGGATGAGAAGATTTTTGGCTTACAGGAGCTCTACCGCTGCTGTGAAATTGCAAGAGAAATCTGCATGAAGCCTGCGTGGAAGGTGGGAAGGGTAATTGCCAGACCTTATGTCGGAACGAAAAAAGGAGAGTTTAAACGTACCGCCAATCGGCACGATCTTGCCGTAAAGCCTCCACAGGATACGGTGCTGAACGCTTTGCAGGATGCCGGATATACCGTGATTTCCATTGGGAAAATTGCGGATATTTTCGTGAATGAAGGAATCACGGAAGCAGAACATTCCAACTCTTCGGTTCACGGGATGGAGCAGTGTATAGAGCTTGCAAAAAATAAGGATTTTACCGGACTTTGCTTTGTGAATCTGGTTGATTTTGATGCCGTCTACGGACATAGAAGAAATCCGGTCGGATATGGAGAAGAAATTGAACGGTTTGACCGAAAGCTCGGAGAACTGCTTTCTGTTTTAAAGGAAGGGGATCTTCTGCTCCTAACGGCAGATCATGGGAATGACCCGACCTATACGGGTACCGATCATACCAGGGAACAGGTTCCCCTTTTGGCATACTATAAGGGGATTCATGGCGGAGAAGGAGAGGAACAGGACAGTTTTTCCGTGATAGGGGCAAGTATTGCAGAAAATTTTTCCGTTGCAATGCCGAAAGGACTGATTGGAAAGTCGATTTTATCGGAGATAGAAAAAGAGTAGAAGTTTATGGGAGAAAGCGACTGTTATATGGAGGAAGTGCTTCGGCTTGCAAGGAAGGCTTATGAAGAGAGAGATGTTCCGATTGGAGCTGTCCTGGTTTATGATGGGACAGTTCCTGTCTCTCCGATGGGAAAACTTTGCAGGGAGATGGACATTTTACCGGGGACGATACTTGGAAGAGGCTGGAATCAACGGAATGCAAAGAAGAACGCACTCTATCATGCAGAAATTTTTGCTATAGAAGAGGCTTGCAAGAAGATAGGAGACTGGAGACTGGAGGATTGCACTCTTTATGTCAATCTGGAACCTTGTCCCATGTGTGCCGGTGCAATCTTACAGGCTCGTATTCCCCGTCTTTCTATGGCAGTTCGTAATCCGAAGGCCGGTTTCTGCGGATCGGTGCAAAATATTTTACAGATGAAAGAACTGAATCACCGTGTGTCGATTGAGGAAGGGGTAAAAGCGGAAGAAGCCAGGAAGCTTTTACAGGATTTCTTTTTACAGCTGCGTAAAAAATAGAGAAGATAGTGAATTCTTAAATTTTTTGTAGAGAAGCTTTGAGCAGGAAGAGGGAAAAAATGGACTGGAGGACTGCCTATGGAAGAATTCGGGGAAAGGGAGAAGGATAGGTATAAACGTGCAGTATTGATTGCGGCAGGAAGCTTTTACGGGCTTCCTTTTTCTCTTACAGAAGAAGATTTTCTTGTGGCAATCGACGGTGGAATGCACTACTATGAAGCGTTGCAGATTACGCCGAATCTCCTCATAGGAGATATGGATTCTTACGGGAAAGAAAATCAAGAAAAAGGAGAAAGCGGAGAAAGGAGAGAAAACGGAAAAAATGCGTCTTTTCTGAATGCGAAAGAAAGCACGTCGTATTCTATTTTTGATAAGAAAACAGTAGGAGAGAGAGAAAGATTCATAGAGAAGGCGGAGAGGGAAGGGGACGTAGCGGGGAAGAGTTCCTCCATTCCGCTTTATCGTCTACCTCATGTAAAAAATGATACCGACCTTCAGGCGGCATTGAAACTTGTCTTATCGAAAGGTATCCGTGAAGTGCATATTCTGGCGGCTCTCGGAGGAGAAAGAATAGACCACAGTTATGCTGCCTTGCAAAGCCTGGCTTTTTTGGCGGAAGAGGGGGCGGAGGGCTATCTCTATGGAAAGAATCAGCTGTTTACAGCTTTAAGGAATGGAAAGAAAGTTTTCACAAAGGAGTATCGCGGGTATTTGTCCGTCTTTTCTTTCACGGATCTTTCTTGTGGTGTATCGGAGAGAGGACTTCTATATCGAATAAACAATGTGGAATTGCAAAGTACGAATCCGATCGGAGTCAGTAATGAGTTTATAGGAGAAGAGGCGGAAGTGTCTGTAAAAAACGGGATTCTGATTTTATCTTATGCCCCCTTGCAAGCCTAAATTGGCTTTGCTATAATGCAGGAAAGTGTAGTATTCTGACGTTCTTTTCTTGCGTTTCGTACTTACTGGGGCGTTCGTGTCCACACAATTTGAACCTACAAATATGACATACGGGTTCCCAATATTTGTGATAAAGATAGCATGCCTTCCGTCCGCGGTTAAGGATCCTTGAGGTATCCGTGAGGTTACCCACCTGGCTTAATGCTAGGAGTCAAACGTGTGGTACGGCGTTTTGGTAAGTTGATTTTGTTATTCTGCTTCATGTCGAATGATGTGAAGCTTTTTTGTTAAAGGAACTGTTCTTCAAGAAGCGCGGACTTTCCGAAAGAGATATTTCGGGAAGAAAGAGGAGAAGACAAGAGTCGTATGGGAGACTCGGGGTAGAGGGATAGAAGATGAAGAAAGAAGAGTGGAAGGAACAGATCAAGTGGGGGCTGACTGCCTTTTCGGTTCTGGCGTTAGTGACTCTTGTTTATGTGCTGGCGAGTCGCTTTTATTTTGTGACCAATTTTCTGGGATTTTTTGTACAGATTTTGACGCCGATTATCTATGGTGCGGTTTTGGCTTATCTCATGAGCCCGGTCTACAATACCGTGGTGAACTGGTGCAGTCGGGTTTCTCTTTCTCTTTTCAAGAGGAAAGCGCATCGTCGGATTCTGGCGATTTCCGGCACGGTGGCAAGTTTACTTTTTTTGTCGTTCCTGGTAAGCGGTTTGGTTTCGATGCTGATTCCGGAGTTAAGTAAGTCCGTTATGAGTTTGTATAACAGTCTTCCGGATACCATCAATCGCTCCTATAACAATGTGATGATTTTACTGGAACGTTTCCCGGAAGCAAGACCTTATGTGGAAAATGTTTATGATGACGTGAGCCGCTTTTTTACCGGAAAGCCGGAGAGTACGCAGACGATTTTCACCCATTTACAGAGTATTGCCACCGTCTTCACCAATGGAATATGGAGTACGGTCACCGCAATCAAAAATATTCTGATTGGTCTGATTGTGATGGTATATCTTCTCAATATGAAAGATCTGTTGAGAAGACAGTTCAGAAAGCTTCTTTTTGCCCTTTTTTCAGAGAAAAAAGCGAAGAGAATTATTGAAGAACTACAATACGTACACCATGTTTTTGGCGGTTTTATCTTAGGGAAAATTATTGACAGTGCGATTATCGGGGTATTGACCTTCTTTGTACTGAGTGTGATGAAGATGCCCTATACTCTTCTGGTATCCGTCATCGTCGGAGTAACCAATGTGATTCCGTTCTTTGGTCCTTTTATCGGTGCGATTCCCTGTTTTTTGCTGATTCTACTGACCAGCCCCATACAAAGTTTGTATTTTGCCGTTACGATTTTGATTATCCAGCAGATAGATGGAAATATTATCGGTCCCAAGGTTTTGGGGGATTCCACGGGACTTTCCAGCTTTTGGGTACTTTTTTCCATCCTGCTTTTCGGCGGATTGTTCGGTTTTGTGGGAATGATTATCGGTGTGCCGCTCTGGGCAGTGATTTTGCATAGTCTTAGAAGATATACGGACGAACGATTGCGGAAGAAAGGATTACCGCTTTCCTCCGCATCTTATGAAGATTTTGAACACTTTCATACAGAGGGAGGAAAAGAAAAGGTAGAAGCGGAAGAATTGTAAAAGTGCTTTATTTCCGTTATAATAATGCAGTTTGAGTTTGCGGCGGAGTAAAAAGAAAGTACTTTTTGAAAGAACTTTTTGTCTTCCGCAGCCTTCCGACGATAAGAAGGAAGCGGACGATTCTATAGAAAAATGAGAATGGAGAATACTATGGCAACTTTACTTGAAAATTGGAGAAATGCGGCTTACGGGAACGGGATGAATAAGAATGAGCAGGAAGCGCTCTGGCAGAAGTACTTTTCTTTAGAAAAAGGCTTCTATGAGAAGGTTCTTGCCGATCCGAAGAAGGTCTACGAAGGAACGGTGAAGGAACTTGCGGAGCAGTTCGGCATTGAAGAGTTTATTTTTGTGGGCATTTTAGACGGAATCGACGATTCTCTTGCCGGGTATCATAATCCCATCGATACCATGGAAGAGGATACCGTTGTAAAGATTCAGATTGACCCGGAGAAACTCTACTACAATATGGTGGAAGCCAAAGCATCCTGGCTTTACGACCTTCCCGAATGGGACGCTATTTTACCGGAAGAGAGAAGAAAAGAACTCTATAAGGAGCAGAAAAAATCCGGTACAGTGAGAAGAGAAAGCAAGAAGATTTATCCGAATGATTTGTGCCCTTGCGGTTCAGGAAAGAAATATAAGAAATGTTGCATGAGAAAAGATGAGGAAAGAGAGAGAGAACTCGCAAAGAATGAGTAGTAATGATTATTTAATTAGAGCGACAGCGGCAGAGGGACAGATTCGGGCATTCCTTTGCACGACGAGGGATACCGCAGAGGCGCAGCGTGCCATACATAATACCTCTCCGATTGCAACGGCAGCCCTTGGACGGCTGATGAGTGCCGCCCTGATGATGGGAATGGACTTAAAAGGGGAGAAGGATCTGATTACCCTTTCCGTGAAAGGGGACGGCCCCATGAAAAGTCTGCTTGCAACAGCGGATTCCCATGGTACGGTCAAAGCAAGTTGTGGCAATCCTTATGTAATTCTTCCTGCAAAGAAAGACGGTCATCTGAATGTCGGCGGTGCGGTAGGAAAGGGATTTCTTTCCGTCATCCGGGATAACGGTTTGGGCGAGCCTTATGTCGGGCAGACAGAACTGCTCAGCGGAGAGATTGCCGAGGATATTAATGCGTATTACAGTATTAGTGAGCAGATTCCGTCTTCCGTGGGATTGGGAGTCCTTCTCAATAAGGAAAATACGGTAGAGGCGGCAGGCGGATTTATCATTCAATTGCTTCCTTTTGCGGAAGAAAGCCTTCTGGATAAACTGGAAGAAAAGCTGAAAACGGTTCATTCCGTAACGGATTTGTTAAAAGATGGAAAAACGCCGGAGAGTATGCTGACTTTTTTATTGGGGGATTTTTCTCCGGAAATCCATGAGAAAAGAGCTTTATCCTATTATTGTAATTGCAGCAGAGAACGGGTAGAGAAAGCGTTGATTTCGCTTGGGAAGAAAGAGATTCAGTCGTTGATTGAGGATCATAAAGCGCAGGAAGTCCGTTGTGATTTCTGTAATAAGCGTTATCTTTTCAGTGAGAAAGAACTGGAGGAGCTGCTCCATCGCTAAACTGCGGTTCCGTGTATTCCGAGAAGGTTCGGAAGAAAAAAGAAGGATTTCATATAGCGAAATCACCTAAAACAATCGTTCCTTTCGAAGAATATTAGTTGACTGTGATGAAGGGGTATGTTATCCTTAACCTGTTGTAATCAATTTCGGTTACAATCGTTTTTTGGAGGATATAGTAATGAAAGGTACAGTAAAGTGGTTTAACAACCAAAAGGGATACGGATTCATCTCTGACGAGACAGGAAAGGACGTATTCGTACACTACTCTGGATTGTCCGGAGAAGGCTTCAAGTCTTTGGAAGAAGGACAGGCAGTAGAGTTTGAAGTAGTTGATGGTGCTAAAGGACCTCAGGCTACCAATGTAGTAAAGCTTTAAGAGATTCGATTAGCTTTGCGTACAGGACCTGGGAAGTGCTTAGGACAGCATGGGGAACACGACACAAAGCATCAGTCATCTCACTTTCTCTTTAGTTTTGTACCGTATTGTAATATAGAATCCACTCCCGGGCAGAGCGCTTCGGGAAGGGATATAGCATTGCAAGAAGTGGCAAGTTAAAAGAAAAGAAGCAGGGCGGCGCATAGCCGCTCTTTTTTTGTAGAAATGGAAAATAAGATTTTTTTATGGACGTAGAAGTGATAAACTAGGAACGCTATCAGAAAAACAGGTGGAAATGGGGGAAAATGGGGAAAAATACGAAGAAATTAACGGCATACGCAATGTTTCTTGCCTTGTCCATGATTTTAGGCTACGTGGAGTCTCTCCTTCCGATGCCTTTTCCGATACCGGGAATTAAGTTGGGATTGGCCAATATTGTGAGTATCCTTGGCTTATTTTCCATCGGTGCGGTACCGACTGCGATAATCACGCTGCTTCGTGTCTTACTGCTCGCGATATTATTTGGGAATATGATGACACTCAGTTATTCCATGGCAGGATTCCTGCTCAGCTTTGCGGTGATGTTCTGTGCAAAGAAATGCATGCATTTCTCTTATCTTGCAGTGAGTCTTCTTGGCGGTATATTTCATAATCTGGGGCAAATTCTTATGGCAGTGTTTTTGCTCCGGAGTCCTGTTCTTTTTGCCTATTTTCCCGTTCTTCTTTTTGCCGGTATGCTGGCAGGAATCATGATGGGAGTGCTTTCCGCTCTTTTAGAGAAGCGTTTGCATAGGCGTTTTCTGGATTGGAAGAATACTTTGTAAAAAATAGAGTATAGAGATAGTTGGAAAGAGGTATATCTTGGAGAAAAAATGGATCAAGATTCGTGGCGCAAACGAACATAATTTAAAGCATATTGATCTCGATATTCCACGAGATTCTTTGGTGGTTTTGACCGGCCTTTCGGGTTCGGGAAAGTCTTCTCTTGCTTTTGATACAATCTACGCCGAGGGACAACGTCGGTACATGGAGTCCCTTTCTTCTTACGCAAGGCAGTTCCTTGGACAGATGGAGAAACCGGATGTGGAGCTCATAGAAGGACTTTCTCCTGCCATTTCCATTGACCAGAAGTCTACTAATCGGAATCCCAGATCCACAGTCGGAACCGTAACGGAGATTTATGATTATATGCGTCTTCTTTATGCGAGGGTGGGAATCCCGCATTGCCCGGTTTGCGGAAGAGAAATCAAGAAGCAAACGGTAGATGAGATGGTAGATCTTCTCATGAGGCAAGAGGAAGGAACGAAGATGCAGCTTTTTGCGCCGGTGGTGCGCGGAAAGAAAGGAATGCACGAAAAACTTCTGCAAAGTCTTCGCCGTTCGGGCTATGTACGGGTGAGAATCGATGGAAGTCTCTATGAACTGGAAGAAGAGATTCATCTGGAAAAGAACATCAAGCATACGATTGAAGTTCTGGTGGACAGACTGGTTGTACGAAAAGGGATTGAAAAACGACTTACGGATTCCATCGAACAGGTTCTTTCTTTAAGTAACGGTCTCCTTTTGGTGGATTTTCTAAATGGAGAGGAGTTGCAGCTTTCGACGAATTTTGCCTGTCCCTTTGACGGAACAAGTATTGAAGAAATCGAACCGAGAAGTTTTTCTTTTAACAATCCCTTCGGGGCCTGCCCCACTTGCTTCGGTATCGGGTATAAGATGGAATTCGATGTGAAACTGATGATACCGGATGAGCGTCTTTCGATTCATGAAGGGGCTATTTCTGTCCTGGGCTGGATGAATTCTAAGGATGAGGGGAGTTTTACCCATGCCATGCTCGTCGCTCTCAGTGAGAAATACGGCTTCTCTCTGGATACTCCCTTTCAGGATCTTTCGGAGAAGGTGAAGGACATCATTATCAACGGAACACACGGAGAGACCGTGACGGTGCACTATGTCTCCCAGTACGGGAGAGGGAATGTACATAAGGTTGCTTTTGAAGGGCTTGTAAACAATGTAGAGAGGCGGTATAAGGAGTGCTTTTCGGAAAAAATGAAGGCGGAGTATGAGCAGTATATGCGGGTCACTCCCTGCCCTGCCTGTCATGGGGCAAGGCTGAAACCTTCCTCTCTTGCCGTCACCGTGGGGGAGAAAAATATCTATGAAGCAAGCTTGCTTCCGATGGACAGCTTTTATGACTGGATTTCTTCCATTCACTTGAAAGAAATGCAGGCGAAGATTGCGGAACAGATTGTGCGGGAAATCAAGGCGCGATCCCGCTTTATGTTGGATGTAGGCTTGAATTACCTGAGCCTGTCCCGTTCGGCGGGAACGCTCTCAGGGGGAGAGGCACAGAGAATTCGTCTTGCCACGCAGATTGGTTCAGGACTGGTCGGTGTAGCCTATATCCTGGATGAGCCGAGTATCGGTTTACATCAGAGAGATAACGATAAACTGATTGCCACTTTAAAACGTCTTCGGGATCTCGGAAATTCCGTTATCGTGGTAGAGCATGATGAAGATACGATGCGAGAAGCGGATATGATTGTGGATATCGGCCCGGGTGCCGGAGAACATGGCGGTGAAGTGATTGCTACGGGAACTGCGGAAGAAATCATGCAGAATCCGGCTTCTATCACCGGACAGTATCTCTGCGGAAAGAAGAGAATTCCACTGCCGAAAGAGAGACGCAACTTTATTCATACATTGGATGTTTACGGTGCGGAGGAGAACAATTTAAAAAATATTGATGTCTCGATTCCTCTTTCGATTTTTACTTGTGTAACCGGCGTTTCGGGTTCGGGAAAGTCTTCTCTTGTCAATGAAATCGTACATAAGTACTGTGCAAAGGTCTTGAATAAGGCGAAGATGGTACCGGGAAAGTTTCGAAAGATAGAAGGAACGGAGTACTTGGATAAGGTTATTGCAATCGACCAGAGTCCCATCGGCAGAACTCCCCGTTCGAATCCGGCGACCTACACCGGGGTTTTTGATCTGATTCGAGATCTCTTCGCAAGCTCCAAGGATGCGAAGGAAAGGGGCTATACAAAAGGGCGTTTTTCCTTTAATGTGAAAGGCGGACGGTGTGAAGCCTGCGGTGGAGACGGGATTGTGAAGATAGAGATGCATTTCCTCCCGGACGTTTATGTTCCTTGCGAAGTATGTAACGGAAAACGCTACAATCGAGAGACGCTGGAAGTGAAGTACAAAGGAAAGAATATTTATGATGTTTTAAATATGACGGTGGAAGAAGCTTTGGCTTTCTTTGAAAATGTGCCGAGTATCAGCAGGAAAATGCAAACGCTCATGGATGTTGGACTGTCTTATATTCGTTTGGGACAGCCGAGTACAGAACTCTCCGGAGGAGAAGCGCAGCGGATTAAGCTTGCCACGGAGCTTAGCCGAAGAGGAACAGGAAAGACCTTGTATATTCTGGATGAGCCGACGACGGGACTGCATTTCGAGGACGTCCGGAAACTGGTGGAAATGTTGCAGAGATTGGCTGATGGCGGCAACACAGTCCTGGTTATTGAACATAACTTGGATGTGATTAAGTGCGCAGATTATCTTATCGATATGGGACCGGAAGGAGGCTCCGGAGGAGGGACCGTCGTATGTACGGGAACGCCGGAAGAGGTGGCAAAGAATCCGAAGTCTTATACAGGGCAGTATTTGAAGAAGTATTTGCAGTAGATAGATTTGAAAACAATAAAATGGTCCTATGGATAAGGAGGTAAAAATGAGTACGGATTGTATTTTTTGCAAGATTGCTAACGGTGAGATTCCTTCGGAGACTGTATATGAGGATGCGGACTTTCGCGTCATTTTGGACATTGCGCCGGGGGTGAAGGGACATGCTCTGATTCTGCCGAAAAAACATGCGGCGGATCTTTTTTCGCTCGACGAGGAAACCCTTGCCAAGGTTTTTCCGCTCGCAAAGAAAGTGGCGAAAGCGGTGATTCACGCGACAGGAGCAAAGGGCTGCAATATTGTGCAGAATAATGGAGAGGTTGCTGGGCAGACGGTAGCCCATTTTCATACGCATATTATTCCGCGCTTCGGAAAAGAAGGAAATATCGTGAATTGGACGCCGGGAACGTACGAAGAAGGCGAGATGCACGCTTTGGGAGAAAAGATAAAGAAGGAGTGTCATGGCTAATATTTTGCTTACCGGAGGCGGAACAGCAGGGCATGTTACGGCAAACCTCGCCCTTCTTCCGGAACTGAGAAAAGAACATACGGTTTTTTATATGGGTTCCCGGGACGGCATTGAGAAGGAACTCGCCGAAAGTGCCGGTCTTTCTTATTTTGGCATCTCCACAGGAAAGTTTCGTCGTTATTTTTCTTTGCGGAATCTAACGGATCCCTTCCGGGTTGTAGCCGGTTTCTTTCAGGCAAGAAAGCGGATTCAGGAATGGAACATTGATCTCGTCTTTTCCAAGGGCGGCTTTGTTGCAGTGCCGGTTATCTTTGCGGCGGCAAGTCTCGGTATCCCCATTATTTGTCATGAGTCGGATATCACACCCGGACTGGCGAACAAGCTGACCATTCCCTTTACAAAGAAAATTTGCTGTAATTTCCAGGAGACGGCGAAACTTCTGCCCAGAGGCAAGGCGGTTTGTACCGGAGCGCCGATTCGGGCGGAACTGCTTTTAGGAAGCCGGGAAGAGGGCTTAAAGCGCTGCGGCTTCTCCGGAGAAAAACCGGTACTCATGGTTATCGGAGGGAGTCTCGGATCGGTCGCCATCAATCAAGCTGTTCGTGCAAATTGCAAAGCGCTCGGCGAACAGTATGATATCATTCATATTTGCGGAAAGCATAATCTGGACGAATCTTTAGAAGCACTGGCTTATTATAAGCAATTTGCTTATGTGAAGGAGGAGCTCGCCGACCTCTATCAGGCAGCGGATTTCGTGATTTCCCGTGCCGGGGCAAATGTTATTTATGAGATTCTGGCTTTAAAAAAGCCGAATATCCTGATTCCCTTACCGAAAAAGGCTTCTCGGGGAGACCAGATATTAAATGCGGCGTCCTTTTCGGCTCAGGGCTTTTCCGTAGTGCTTCCGCAGGAAGAATTGGAAGAGAATCCCGCGATACTCCCGGACTGCTTGGAAAAGCTTCGTGAGAATAAAGAGAAATACATCAAAGCGATGGAAGCATCCAAAGAAAGAGACGGCAGAAAGAATGTGCTGGACGTCATTCAATCCGTTCTGGATAAGAAATCTTAGTATAGAGAAGGAGAAAAGAAAATGATCGGAATCATCGGTGCCATGGAGGAGGAAGTTGCCCACTTGGTTAAGCGCTGTGAAGAGCGGGAAGAAATTGTGCAGGGTCCCTATCATTTCTATAAGGGGAAACTTTCCGGAAAGGAAGTGGTACTGGTTCGTGCCGGAATCGGAAAATGCAATGCGGCAGCGTGTACACAGGCTTTGATTGACCGCTTTCAACCGAGCTATATTTTTAATACCGGGATTGCCGGCGCGATTTCTCCCGAAGTGCATATTTTGGATTTGGTCATTTCGAAAGATGCCGTACAATACGATGTGGATGTGACACGCTTTGACTATCCTCTCGGGAAAGTGCCGGGAGACAAGAAAGTAGGGTATGATGCGGACGCGCGCCTTCTGGAACTTGCCGTAGAGGTGAATCAGAAAATTAATCCGGAGCACAATAGCTTTATAGGACGGGTAGTAACCGGAGACCGCTTTGTATCCTCTCATGAAACAAAGGAATATTTAAAGAAGACCTTTGATGCCGCATGCTGTGAAATGGAGGGTGCCGCTATTGCGCAGATTGCCACAAAGAACGGCGTTCCTTTTGTGATTCTTCGCTTTATTTCCGATGAGGCAAATAATGAGGCGGTGTACGAGGAATTTGAAACAAAGGCCATAGAAAAAACGGTGAATTTTATGTTGGAGTTTTTGCGCAGAGTTTGATTTGAAGCAGGCTCGGTTTTTGCGGAGAGTTTCTTCTTCATCCGCATAAATTTGTCTTTGGGATTTTAACATATTTTTAAGAAAAGATTTGGAAAACAGGGAAGAAAGACTTGCGTGTCCTCTTGCCTGTTTTTATAATAACGGAAGTTGTGTGGAATTTAATTCTTCATATAGAGTATGGTTTAGGATGGTTTTAAGAAAAGGAGAAGGAAATGCTTCAATTTGATTTATCGAAAGCAAGAAGATTTGTTTCTGAAGAAGAAATGCAGAATTTTAAAGCGCAGACAGAGCTTGCAAAGGATATCCTGGTGAAAGGAACCGGCGCGGGAAATGATTTTCTCGGCTGGGTAGACCTTCCGGAGCAGTACGACAAAGCGGAGTTTCAGCGCATTTTGAAGGCTGCGGAGAAGATTCGGAAGGATTCGGATGTCCTTTTGGTTATCGGTATCGGCGGTTCCTATCTTGGGGCAAGAGCGGCAAATGAGTTTTTAAATCACAGTTTTTATAATGAATTGAGTAAGGAACAGAGAAAGGCACCGGAGATTTACTATGTGGGAAATAACATCTCCTCTCGCTATATCGCGGATCTCCAGTCGCTTTTAAGCGGAAAAGATTTCTCTGTCAATATTATTTCGAAGTCCGGGACAACGACGGAGCCGGCGATTGCTTTCCGGGTCTTTAAGGAGATGCTGGAGAAAAAGTACGGAAAAGAAGAAGCGGCGAAGCGGATTTATGCGACTACGGATAAAAAACGCGGAGCATTAAAGAGCCTGGCGGATGAGATGGGCTATGAAGAATTTGTGGTACCGGACGACGTTGGCGGAAGATATTCCGTACTTACGGCAGTCGGTCTTCTGCCTATTGCTGTGAGCGGAGCGGATATCACTGCGCTCATGGAGGGTGCCGCGTCCATCAGGAAAGCGCTTCTCTCGAAGGCGTATGAAGAGAATCCCGCATTGCAATATGCGGCGGCAAGAAATATTCTTCTCCGGAAAGGAAAGAAGATTGAGATTTTTGCGAACTATGAGCCGTCCTGTCACTTCATCGCCGAGTGGTGGAAGCAGTTGTTCGGAGAGTCTGAAGGCAAGAATTATCGCGGCATCTTCCCCGCATCCGTGGATTTTACAACCGATCTGCATTCCATGGGGCAGTTTATTCAGGAGGGCGCAAGGCTCCATTTTGAGACGGTTTTGGAAGTGGAAGAAAGCAGCGCTGAAATCGTGCTGAAAAAAGAAGAAGTCGATACGGACGGGATGAATTATCTTGCCGGAAAGACCGTCGATTTTGTAAACAAAGCGGCAATGAACGGAACGATTCTTGCGCATACCGACGGGGAAGTACCGAACTTCCTGCTTCGCATTGATAAGCAGTGTGAAAAGACCCTGGGAGAGCTTTTCTATTTCTTTGAATTTGCTTGCGGTGTTTCCGCCTATATCAACGGCGTGAATCCGTTTAACCAGCCCGGCGTGGAGAGTTACAAGAAGAATATGTTTGCGCTTCTTGGAAAGCCCGGTTACGAGGAGCTTGCAAAGGAACTTGCAAAGAAATAAGCCTTACTCCTCAATTACCTGTATTTCCAGCGCATCGAAAGGAATTTCCTCCAGAAAAGAATCCGCGAGAAAACTGGTTTTGGAACGGGTTTGAAATTCCTTTATTCGTGCCGGAAGCCATATTGGAACAGGAAGGTCGAAGTGCTGGCAGATCTCTTCCAATGCATCATAGACCTTCTTTGTTCGATTCACATTCGCTTCCTGTCTTGAAACACAGGAAGCGATTATTTTACCGTCTTTTACGATTTTTCCATTTAAACGAAACATCTTTCTCCTTCTTCCGGTTTATTTTTTTATTCCGACCCTTTTTACCGTTTTCCAAGAGTAAATGGAAAAAGGAATTTTGTCAAAGTGTCCCTTCTTTTTTTTATCCTCTTTTCCCTCCTCATTTTTCTTATTTTCTTACGTCCTTTCTTCTTTTTATTATGACGGAATCCTGCCTATCGGGAGAAAAGAAGCCGGATTGTAAGAAGAAAAAAAGTATGCTATAAGTAGCCTGTATGCATTAGATTTACGGTTTGTTTTTATCATTTGTGATTCTGTTTGCTTTAGTGAAAAGCGCTATGTCCGTGGAGGAAAATATGGGAGTAGAGAGTGAAAATCCGAAACTTTTTTTAGAGAAAGCCAAAGAAGAACTGGAGAATTATCAGGGGATACAGGAAAGTCTGAAAGAGGCATTCCTGAAAGAAAAGGATGCGAAGGCCTCTTATGAGAAGGAGAGCACTGCGGTAAAGGATAAGATTGAGAAGACGATTAGGGAGAGACAGAAAGAACTCGAGAAGTCCTATGATGAGAAGATTGGCCAGAGCGACGGCAAAATCAAAAAGGTACAGAATGAAAGAGAAGCGGCGAAGAATAAGGGAATGAAGGAAAGAATCACGGAAGAAAGCGCGCCAACCAAACGGGAAAACAAAGAGCTGAAAAGAGAGATGGCGGCTATATGTAAACGGGAAGGCGCACCGGAGTTTATTGCGCATAAAGTGTTTAGCGTATTGTACAGACCGGTCGGTTTTTCGGAGTTTCTGATTTTGCTCCTTCTTTTTTTACTGGTTTTTGCGCTCCTTCCTTTAAGCGTCTATTATTTTCTGTTGCAGGACAGGGGGATCCTCTTTCTCGTCGGAATCTATCTTTTGGATATTCTTCTCTTCGGAGGGATTTATGTTTTCGTGGGGAATCGTACCGTCGGGAAGTACAGAGAGGCGGTTAAGCAGTGCGTCTCGATTCGCAAAAAGATTTTGAAAAATAAAAAGGCTTTAAAAGTGCTTGCCAAAGATATACGGAAAGATACGGATGAGGGACAGTATAACTTATCTTCTTTTGATGATGAGATTGCCCGCTTAACGGAAGAGAGAAATGCGTACCTCTCCCAGAAGCAAAATGCATTGCATAATTTCGATACGGTAGGAAAAGAAGTGATTCGTGATGAAATAGAAAAGGTGGAAAAAGAGAAACTGGATACATTGCAAAGCAGCTGGCAAAACAGTACGGAAGAAAGGATGAATCTGGAAGCAAAGGAAAGAGAGCTTTCTCTGCTCCTCGCGAAAGATGTGGAACAGTATGTCGGAAAGAAACATATGTCTGTAGAAGACATGGACGGATTATTGCATATACTGGAGGAAGGAAAGGCGGGAAGCCTTACAGAAGCCATTTTGTGCCTGGAAGAAGGAAAGTAAGATTATTTACAAAAATTTAACGACTTATTTCATTCTTGTAAAAAAATACAATTTTTTTGAATGGATTTTACCATGTTCATTAAATAATAAGTTTACAATGAGGGCGATGAAGTAAAGTGCATTTATTTATGTACAAGACAAGACAGCACTTCATAAGCGAGAGGTTCATTAAGGAGGAATGCAAGGGTATTTCTGGCGCGCGGTATACTCTTACAGGAATTCATATTATTAAGGAGGAAGAAGAACATGGCTAACATTCATGTAACCAGTGAGATTAAGAAATTGAAAAAAGTACTGTTGCACAGACCCGGAGAGGAGCTATTGAATCTTACACCGGATACTCTTGGAGAGTTACTTTTCGATGATATCCCCGATTTGGCAGAAGCGCAGGTTGAGCATGACCGTTTTGCGAAGATCTTAAGAGATCATGGCGTAGAGGTTGTTTACCTTGAGGATCTGATGGCAGAAACTCTGAAGGCCCGACCGGACATCAAGGAGCAGTTCCTGGATCAGTGGATTACCGAGTCCGGAGTGCACACGGACGAATATCATAAGATTATCAAGAATTATCTGGAGAAGTTTACCGATGCGAAGGAATTGGTTCTGAAGACCATGGCTGGCATCACCTTTGCCGAGCTTGGCGAGATTCATACCAATTTCCTGGTAGACCGCATTGCAACCGCTTCCCACCTTCTTGTTAATCCGATGCCGAACCTGTATTTCACACGTGACCCGTTTGCTTCAGTAGGAAACGGTGCAGTTATCAACAGAATGTTCTCCGTAACCAGAAATCGTGAGACCATTTATGCCGATTACATCTTCAAGTATCATCCGGATTATGCAGGAAATGTTCCTGATCTTTATGGCCGTAACAACTACTTCCATATCGAGGGTGGAGACGTATTGAATGTAAACGAGAAATTACTCTTCATCGGAATGTCTCAGAGAACACAGCCTGAAGCGATTCAGGAACTTGCTATGAAGATGTTCTATGAGAACGAAGGCAATAAGATTGAGACCATTCTGGCATTCAACATCCCGGTTAGCCGTGCATTCATGCACCTGGATACCGTATTTACACAGATTGATACGGATGCTTTCACCATTCACCCGGGTATTATGGGAACATTGCAGGTTTTCGCCATCACAAAGGATGCAGCTCATCACGATGTAAAGATTGAAGAGCATACCGGTAAGCTGGAAGATATTCTTGCAAAGTTCATGGGTCTTCCGAAGGTTCGTCTCTTCCCTTGCGGCGCAGGAGATGCTCTTGCAGCAGAGAGAGAACAGTGGAACGACGGATCCAACACTTTGTGTATCGCTCCGGGAACCGTTATCGTTTACAAGCGTAACTATGTAACGAATAAGTATCTGAAGGAGAACGGCTTCAACGTTCTGGAACTTGAGGCTTCGAACCTTTGCGTAGGACGTGGCGGCCCCAGATGTATGTCTATGCCGCTTGTTCGTGAGGACTAATTTGTGCTTAACGGGTCCGTGCACGTTGTGCACGGAGCCCCTGGCAATATAAGGGATACCGAAAGGTTCCTGTTCTGATGCTCTTTCCGGAAGGAAGAGCGTCTTGGCTTTTAACGGTGCATCATTTATGCACTCGTGTAGATCGGGTAGAACGAGTAGTACTCGTTTATCTATGTAGAAGAGAAAGGGATTAATACTATGGGCGTTAATGTAAGAGGAAGAAGCTTTTTGACATTGTTGGATTTTACACCGGATGAGATTCGGTATTTCTTGGAGCTCTCTGCTGAGTTCAAGAGACTGAAGGCAAATGGTGTTGATCACAGCTATTTGAAGGGAAAGCAGATTGTACTTCTCTTCGAAAAGACTTCTACCAGAACTCGTTGTGCTTTTGAGGTTGGTGCACGTGATCTTGGAATGGGCGTTACCTTCCTGGATTCCGGTTCTTCCCAGATGGGTAAGAAAGAGTCCCTTGAAGATACGGCAAAGGTGCTTGGACGGATGTTCGACGGTATTGAGTATCGTGGATTCAAGCAGGAAGTTGTTGAGGAACTGGCAAAGTACTCCGGTGTACCGGTATGGAACGGATTAACCGATCTTTACCACCCAACACAGATGCTTGCCGATATTCTTACTGTTAAAGAAGAGTTTGGCGATGTACGTGGCCGTAAGCTTACCTTCTTCGGTGATGCAAGAAACAACGTTGCAAATTCTCTTATGATCGTTTGTGCAAAGCTCGGCATGCACTTCTGTGCTTGCGGTCCGAAGGAACTTATGCCGACAGATGATCTCGTTGCAAAGTGCAGAGAAGTGGCTAAGGAGACCGGTGCCGAAATCGAGCTTACCGATGATATCAAGATTGGCGCAAAGGATGCGGATGTTCTTTACACGGATATCTGGCTTTCCATGGGTGAGCCGGCAGAGCTTTGGGAGAAGAGAATTAAGCTTCTTCGTCCGTATCAGGTCAATAAGGAGCTTCTTGCTATGGCTAAGCCGACAACGATTTTCTTACACTGCCTGCCGTCCTTCCATGATAGAAACACCACGGTTGGTGAGGATATCTATGAGAAGTATGGTCTGGAAGCAATGGAAGTTACGGATGATGTATTCCTTGGAAAGCACGCAAGACAGTTTGAAGAGGCTGAGAACCGTATGCATACCATCAAAGCTGTTATGTATGCAACATTGAAGTAGGAGAGAATGATGGCAGAGCGTATAGTTGTAGCTCTCGGGGGAAATGCCTTAGGCAATACCCCCGAAGAGCAGCTTGAATTGGTGCGGCATACCGCAAAGACAATCGTTGATTTGTCAGAAGCCGGGTACGAAGTTATTGTTGGACATGGAAACGGGCCGCAGGTCGGTATGATTAATCTGGCGATGGAGTTTTCCAGCACAAAGGGAGGAAATACACCGTATATGCCTTTCCCGGAGTGTGGTGCGATGTCGCAGGGATATATCGGATATCATTTACAGCAGGCGATTCAGAGAGAATTAAAGGCAAGAAATATCCAGAAGGAATGCGCTTCCGTAATCACCCAGGTCGTTGTAGATGCCGACGATCCCGGATTTAAGAATCCGACCAAGCCGGTTGGAAGCTTTTATTCGAAAGAGGAAGCCGATAAGATTGCGAAGGAAAAGGGCTTTATCTTCGTAGAAGATTCCGGAAGAGGATATCGTCGTGTTGTTCCGTCCCCGATTCCAAAGCGTATTGTTGAACTGAAGGTCGTAGAGCAGCTGGTAAAGAATGGAGATATCGTAATCACCGTTGGCGGTGGCGGAATCCCCGTTGTAGAAACGGCAGACGGATTACAGGGCGTTGCTGCCGTTATCGATAAGGATCGTTCCAGTGCTCTTCTTGCACAGGATATCGGAGCGGATAAGCTCATTATTTTGACAGCAGTCGATCGTGTTTGCATTAACTTTAATAAGCCGGATCAGAAAGAGCTTCCGACGATGACTCTTTCCGAGGCAGAGAAGTATATTGGAGAGAAACAGTTTGCTCCGGGAAGCATGCTTCCGAAAGTGCAGTCCTGTATGGAGTTCGTGAAGAACAATACACACGGCGGACAGGCTTTGATTACCTCATTACAGAAGGCTGCGCTGGCATTAAAAGGTGAAACAGGCACCGTTATTACGAAATAAGCAGAAAGGGGGATTGTATTTCTGTGAAAGCTAAAAAACAATCACTTACAGCATTTACTATTCTTTTTATCATTTTAGCAGTTTTATGTATTATTTCTATACTCTTAAATGGTCAGCCAATCGGTAATGACATTATTGAAAACCTGAATCCGGATAAATATGGAGATTTGGTACAGACGGTAAAGGATGGCGGAACGGTTTCCGTTGTCGGTGCACATCTCAGTGACTTCTTTATGGCGTACCCGAAGGGATTCCAGAATGCCGGAGATTTGATTGTATTTATCGTATCTATCGGCGGTTTTATCGGAGTTGTGATGAAGACGGGTGCTCTTGAAGCCGGTGTTTATCACCTGGTTAAGAAGATGCACGGGAAAGAAGAAGTCTTGATTGTCATCCTGATGATTCTTTTCTCTATCGGCGGTTCTACCTATGGTATGGCAGAAGAGACCATCGGTTTTTATCCTTTGATTACAGCGGCATTGGTTGCTGCAGGTTTTGATACCATCGTGGCAGTATCTACCGTTTTGCTCGGCGCGGGTTGCGGTGTGCTCGGTTCCACGATCAACCCCTTTGCAACAGGAGCTGCCGAGTCGGCTCTCCAGAGTGTGAATGTTCCGTACAGCAGTACTTTGATTATGGTTTTAGGATTTGCTCTTTGGTTCACTTCTCTTTTTATCGCAATTATCTTTGTATTAAGATATGCGAGAAAAGTAAAGGCGGACAAGGGTTCGACCATTCTTTCTCTACAGGAACAGCAGGATATGAAGGATAACTTCTCTCAGGACAGCGGTACCGTTCTTGAGTTTACCGGAAAGCATAAAGCGGTGTTGACTGTTTTCGCTTTCTCCTTCGTAGTGATGATTGCTTCCTTGATTTCCTATCAGGATATTGCATTTGGCGGAAATGAAGATGCCTATATGAAAGTCTTTGGCTGGTCTTCCTTCCTGACCGGTGTTCCCCTCGGACAGTGGTACTTTGCAGAGCTTGCAGCTTGGTTTACTTTTGCAAGTATTATTGTAGCTTTTATGGCAAAGATGACCGAGAATGAATACATCAATACCTATCTGGATGGGGCAAAGGATCTCCTTTCTGTAGCGCTGGTAATTGCGGTAGCACGTGGTATTACCGTTGTGATGCAGGCTACACACATGGATTTCTGGATTCTGGACAAGTCCGCAGCAATGCTGAGAGGTGTTCCGGGATTTGTATTTGCGCCGCTTTCCTACATTATTTACCTTGTTTTGAGCTTCCTTGTGCCGTCCACTTCCGGACTTGCAGGATTCTCTATCCCGGTTATGGGTGGATTGACAAATACCTTAGGATTCAATGCTTCCGTTATGGTTGCGGTATTCTCCGCAGGCTGTGGTTTAATCAATCTTTTCACACCGACATCCGGAGTTGTTATGGGTGGACTCGGTGCAGCCAAGGTAGAGTTGAAGACCTATATGAAGTGGGGCTTTAAGCTCTTCGTAGCAGTTGGTATTGCGAACATTATCGTTCTGTCTATCGCAATGATGCTCATTCGATAAAATAGAGAGCGTATAGACATCTTACGCACCTTGCGCTAAGATTTCGAATACTTCATCTCGGATACTTGTCTGAGACATGAAAAAAGACTTTCGGGTTTCTTCTCGAAAGTCTTTTTTTGATTTATAATCTCTATGAATGATTTCATGTTATAATACAAAATAAGACAGAAAATATTGGATGAAAGATGTCGTGCGAAAATGTGCGGGTTCTCGTTATTCTGAGGGTTGAAGATAGATGAATAAAAAAGCAGTAATGCAGGGTAGTGCAATATCAGGGGTGAATCCTCTTTCTTTATGTGCTTTTGATTATGAAACGATAGAAAAACCGACAAAGGCTTTGATGCACCAAACTGCTCGCATTATGTATTTTAACAGGGGAAGAGGAAAGATACGTATTGATGAGGTAGAATATGATATCGTACCGCATACGCTCTGCGCAATTACGCCATGGAAGGTGACGGATATTGTTGATGTTCGCGATACTTTACACTTAAACCTGCTGGTTTATGATTTTCAATACGTCAATACCTTCCTTAAACTTGCTCCCGGAATGGAAGAGGAGAGTGGACAGCTCCTTAATTTTTTGATGTCTCATCCTGTTGCTTATCTGGATAAAGAGCAGACCTTGGTTGTAGATAAAATTATGGCGGATCTGCAAGAAGAATTGGGGGTGGATTCCGCCGCAGTCAGGCAGTCGATAAGACCTTTCAATTTTTTATATACGGTTACGAAAATTATTGAGATGATGGTGGAGTATCGTCGTTGTTTTCATTTGGAAGATGATTCGAGTCCGATGAAGAAGAATGCAGCGATGCAGAACTCCATTTTAAGTTATATTTATTTTCATTCTGCGGAACATCTGACTTTGGAGAAAGTTGCAGGCGTATTTTACATCTCGGAGTCCTCTTTATCGAAAAAACTGAGTGAATTGACCGGAACGACTTTTACAAAATTGTTGAATGAGATTCGCATAGAGAAAGCAATTGATTATTTGATTTATACCGGGTTAAATTTGGATGATATTGCTCTTTTCCTGGGTTTTTCCGATGCTTCCCATCTTTCCCGTCACTTTGTTGACAAAATGGGATTAACGCCGAACAAGTATAGAAAGACGTATGGAAAAGACGGGGTACTGTATAGTCCTTCGGATAAGAATATTGCACTCGAGGTGACGGACTATGTATATCGGCATTTCGACACGGAAAACTTACTGGCAAGTACGATGGCGGATTTGCACGGAATCAGTGTTTCGGAATTAAACCGCGCCCTACTTTATTATACCGAGATGAATTTTATTACTTTACTGAATTTTATTCGGGTGAATAAGGCCTGTGAAATGCTTCTTACATCGACATATTCTGTTTTGGATATTTCCGTGGCAGTAGGATATAGCAATATCAAAACATTCAACTTGAATTTTTATAAGTTTAAAGGCATGACACCAAGCGAGTTTAGAGACTCTATTACGCTGCAAGAGAGAGACAGAAAGGAAAAGAGATATAAAAAAGAACACGAAAAAAAAGAGACGCACACATAGTCTCTTTTTTGAGTGGTGTGAAAGGCGATTAGAAAGACGGGCAAGATCTGTTTATCAAGCTATACAGATTGTTTATCAAGCTATACACTTCGTCTATCAAGCCATACAATGTTTACAAAGTAATTTTGTGAAAAGGAATTTCTTTACTTTCCAAAACGCTTCCTTCTCTTTTGTGACAGGTAAAAAGAAGAATTTGAGAAGGATACTCCGTTGCAAGGAAAGAAAGAGCAGCACCTAAGCGGGTTTCATCATACATGGCGAAGCTGTCATCGAAAAGTAAGGGAAGATACTCTTTCGGTTTCTCTTGTAAGAGTTTGGCCATCGCAAGACGAAGGGAGAGATAGAGCTGATCTATGGTACCGGTAGAGGCCTGTTCCAGAGGAAGGTACTTTTCTTCCGTATTCACGAAGATGCGCAGATTTTGGTCAATAAAGAGAGAGTCATACCGCGTGTTTGTGATGTTGGAAAGCACCTTCGCTGTTTCCTGATTCAGATAATAGGCAAAGCTGTGGAAGATTTCTTTGGAAAGGCTTTCTATTCTGGATCGTGCTTCCGAGACGGCATCCAATTGTTCCCGGAGTGCCTCGTTCACGGAAAGGCTCGGGCGGATTTGCTCGGCACGGTTTTGGAGATGACTGATTTGGCGAAGCTGGGTCTCCAGGATTTCTTCCTCCTGAAGGACAGCCCTTTTTCTTTCCAGAACAGCAGTTTCTTCAGCTTTTAAATCGGCAATTTCTTTATGCAATGCTTCTATTTTGTTTTTATTTTCGTTTAAGAGAGTAAATTTATTTCTCATTTCCGTATAGTATTTTTCCAAGACATCCGCCGTGATGAAGTCATTTGTTGTCGTGTTGTCCACTTCTTCCTTGCTGCTGTTTAGAAAAGAGCGGAATTGTCCCAGATTTCTCTTGCTACTCAGGTTCTGTAGAAATGCATTTCTCTTTTTTTCCGTGTTTTTTCTATGCTTATATTCTAAAGATGTAGTGCAGGCGTAGGCGGCAAAGAAAGCGCCGGCGCAAGTTGCCGGATAGAAGAGCGGAATAGAGTTGATGCGCAAAGAAAAAATCTCCGGCATGGGAAGTTCCGTATAGAAGTAAAGGGCGCTAAAAATAGCGTAAAGGAAGAAGAGGAGAGAAAGCACTCCAAGAAAAACGGGAAAGACTGCATTTTGTCTTTTGTCCGTCCCGTTCTCATCGCTTTCAGAAAGGATTTTTTTGACCTCCTTTTCCTCTTCGTTCAGTTCTTCTTCCGTATGGAAGCCGTCTCTTTGTACCACATTTTCCAGATTCTGAACCGTCTGTTGCACTTCCAGTAATTCTGTAATCTTATTCTGGATTTGATTCTCTTTGAAATCTGCCGGCGTGTCCGTCTCTTCCGTTTTTATTGCAGAGGAAAATACTACCGTTTCTGTTTCCGTATCGGGAGAATGAACTGCGGTATCTTCTTTCTCTTTTTCTTCTTCTGTAAGAATGGAGTCTTCCTCGAAAATACTTCCTGCGCGGATTGCTCTTTGCTGGTTTTTCACTTCACCGAGGAGGGAGGAATATTCTTTTTCGGCATGGGAGAAGAACTGTTGTTTTATTTTATCTTCCACCCGATTTAAGTATTCCATTGCAGCTTCCATATCAATGTGCATATCTCCGCTGTTCTCAATATTGGAAAAAATGCGCTGTAATTCCTTGACCATTTCCCGGTCCGTGCCGGACTTTAATTGCCGGATAAATACGGTGTTGTCAAAGCTTTCGGATGAAAATGAGGAAAGAACTGTTTCCAGGAAAGTTTCCGGATTGCTCATATTTTTTTGAGAGCGGTTCTCCTGCACAAGAAGGGAATTACGCAAAAAATCACGTGTGATGCTATATTCTGCGCCCTGAAACGTGAAAGAAAGTTTACCGCCGAAAGGAAGCTCTTTTTGAAAGGGACGGTAACGGAAGAATTGCTCTTTTCTGCTTGGGGTAGAAGGAACACCGAAAAGCATGGCGCGGATAAAGCTGTGCAGAGTTGATTTTCCGGCTTCATTTTCTCCGTAGATTACATTGTATTTGTTGGAAAAATGTAAGGAGAATTGATGGAATTTTCCGAAACCAAAGATTTCCAGGCTGGTAATAATCATGATTTTCCTCCGGAGAGCAGTGCTGAAAGGCCATAGAACAGGCTGTCCTGCTCCAGCTTGGATAAGTCTTCCGGGCCTTTTTTCAGGTAAGAACGAATAAACAGTCCTATTAAATCATTCATGTGCTCTTTGTAGAGCGCATAATAATCATAGAGAGGGATACTCTCGTCTTTCCATTCAATTACTCTGGTTCCTTTGGAAACCAGGCTTTCTTCCACCCTTGTTTCCGGATCCCGTTCTCCGCTCAATCGGATAGAGTAGATATGGTCCCTTCCGCGTTTTGCGATTTCCTGCGCGAGTCTTTCACGGAGTGCTTCTGTTCCGACGGATTTATCCAAATGAAAGTGCAGCGTGATATACTGTGTTCTCGCAAGCGGGATAAAATCGAGGGCATCCACCTTCTTGTACAGAGGGTGAATATTTCCGAGGAATACGCCATGTTTCCCGATATTATCTTTAGAAAGAGGCTCGGGAGAACCCGAAAAAACCACTTTATTCTCCAGTAGAATCGATTTATCATTTTCCCCGCCGAGTGCAACATAAGAGAAGGGAAGAGATTCCAGTTTCTCCTTATTCTGTGGAAAAGGTTCTTCTTTTCCGACATTACATAAGAGGACGGAGACGGCATCCGGATGAGAGGGGGAAAAACTTTGCATTGCTTCTTTTCGGTCAGCGCTCTCCTGTAATGCGAGGAGCTCCATGTGAAGGTCTTCGAGATAGATTTGCTCTTTCGTCTCTTTGATACAGTGCACGTTTCTCTGGAATACTGCCGTATTCAGGAAATGGTATTCCGGGCTGTTTTCAGAAAAAAGGAAGACATGACAAAAAGGAATCCGGGAAAAACTTTGCCGGATTCTTTGGATTTCTTCTTTCAAAGGAGGAAAATGGAAGCATCGTCCCGTCAGGAACAAGGCATCGACATTTTCTTCCCGTACTAAATCAATAATTTTATCCAGAGAAGAGAGAATGGCGTTGCTTCTCTCTCTACCCCAGGATTTCTGTCCATCGGGAATCATCCCTAAGTGAAGGTCTCCTGCATGAATAAAACGCATGATATTCCTTTCCTTTATAATTCGCAGTTTCCAACGGTTCTCGGGAAGGGAAGGACATCACGAATGTTGCTCATGCCGGTGATATACATTACCGCACGCTCGAAACCGAGTCCGAAACCGCCATGGCGCGTGCTGCCGTATTTACGGAGGTCAAGGTAGAACTGGTATTCCTCCATGTTCATGTGTAACTCCTGCATACGTTTCGTGAGTTTCTCGAGGTCATCTTCTCTTTGTGAACCGCCGATGATTTCGCCGATACCCGGAACAAGGCAATCCACTGCGGCAACAGTTTTTCCATCCTCGTTCAGCTTCATATAGAAAGACTTGATTTCTTTCGGATAATCGGTAACGAAAACCGGGCGCTTGTAAATCTCCTCTGTGAGATATCGTTCATGCTCGGTTTGCAGGTCGGATCCCCATTTTACTTTATATTCAAAGCGGTCGTTCACTTTCTCGAGCAATTGGATTGCTTCCGTATAACTTACTCTTGCAAAATCGGACTTTACAATATGCTGTAAACGCTCCAGAAGCCCCTTATCCACAAACTGATTCAGAAAATCCAGCTCTTCCGGCGCATTGACCAAGACATACTGGATAATGTACTTCAGCATATCTTCCGCAATAAACATGACATCTTCCAAATCGGCGAAAGCCATTTCCGGCTCGATCATCCAGAATTCGGCAGCATGTCTTTGTGTGTTGGATTTCTCCGCGCGGAAAGTCGGACCGAAGGTGTAAATATCCCGGAAGGCCTGTGCGAAAGTTTCTCCGTTCAGCTGACCGGAAACGGTGAGACTGGTCTTTTTCCCAAAGAAATCTTCACTGTAATCCACTTTGCCGTCTGCCTTTGGTACATCTTCCAGGGGGAGAGTCGTGACCTCGAACATCTCACCGGCTCCTTCTGCATCGGACGCCGTGATGATGGGCGTATGGACATAGACGAATCCTCTTTCCTGGAAGAAGCAGTGGATAGCAAAAGCAATCTGCGAGCGGATGCGGAACACAGCCTGGAACGTATTCGTTCTGGGGCGAAGATGAGGAATCGTTCGCAGAAACTCTAAGCTGTGTTTTTTCTTCTGTAAAGGATAATCCGCTTGCGTTTCGCCTTCCACGGATACTTCTCTGGCCTGTAATTCAAAAGCCTGTTTTGCATCCGGCGTCGAAACCAGCTTTCCTGTAACAATAACGGCGGCACCGACACCGAGTTTGCATATCTCGGCAAAATTCTTCATTTCCTCGTGATAAACCACTTGTAACGGCGTAAAGAACGTTCCGTCGGAAATGGTAAGAAAGCCGAAGCTCTTGGAATCTCTGTTGCTTCGTACCCATCCGCTGACGGTTACCTCATTTTCCATAAAATCTTCCTTGGAAAGAAAGATGTCGCGAAGTCCTGTAATCTCCATATATCCTCCCTGTACTGCTAAAAAAGCAAGCATAGCCGCTGAAAACAGCATTCTAATCATATTTTATCGTTAGAGTATACTGAAAAATGACGTGTTTATCAAGGAGGATTCCGGGGATTAAGATATCTATTGTTTGTATTTGCTAATCGGAATTGAATTTCATACAATAAGAT
>JABZIV010000039.1 GCA_015258095.1 Lachnospiraceae bacterium | reverse complement strand
GGGGAATATATTTATCGTTTGGTTTCAGCGGAGTGCCCTCATATAAGCGCGGAAGAAAAACGGGTTTGGATTGATTCCCAGACCAAAGAAGAGATTCTTCGCGGGATACGGGAAGCGAAGCCGAAGAGAGACTATGATTTACTTGCCACGGCAGCTTTTCTCAGGGCGAAAGAAGATTACCTTATGGGAATCAATTTTTCCCGGGTATTGACCCTCCGTTACGGGAAAGCCCTCTCAAGAGCGATAGGACAGGAGAAAGCAAGCGTCATTGCCGTAGGACGAGTTATGAGCTGTGTTCTTTCCATGATTGTGGAGAGAGAAAGAGAGATTCGTTCCTTTCAGAAGACCGGGTTTTGGAAGGTAAATGGAGATTTTCAATGGTCGGAGTCGGGCGCGGTTTTATCCTCTGAGTTTAGAGGAAAAGAGGGGAGTCCCTACTATAAAGAGAGTGATTTATATAAGAATATGGGATTTCTTTCGGAAGAAAAGGCAAGAACCTTCCAGAAGGTTTTTACGCCGGAGCCCCTGGAAGGGGAAGTCTCTCTTCTGGAAAAAAAGAAGGAAACAAAGAATCCGCCCCTCCTTTTTAATCTCGCCGAGCTTCAGAATGAATGTGCCAGAGTGTTAAAAATCAGTCCGGAAGAAACCCTGAAGGTGGTACAGGAACTCTATGAGAAAAAACTCTGTACCTATCCGAGAACCGATGCAAGAGTCCTTTCTTCCGCCGTTTCGAAAGAAATCGAGAAAAATATCCGGGGAATTTGTTCTTTTTCACCTTATCGTTTGTATGCAGAAGAGATTCTAAAGACGAGAACTTTTCTCGGGATTGCCAAGACGAAGTACTGTGACGACAAGAAGATAACAGACCATTATGCGATTATTCCTACTGGACAGGGAAAGGCGCAGTATGCTGCCCTCGGAAAGATACAGAAAACCGTATTTGATTTTATTGTGCGTCGCTTTCTTTCCATCTTTTATCCGGCGGCAGTGTATAAGAAATACAATGTAAGCTTTAGCGTGAAAGGAGAGGATTTCTTCAGCACAACAAAGCAGTTGGAAAAGGAAGGGTACCTTACTCTTTATGAAAAAAGCCCGGAGAGAGAAGAAGTAGAGAAAGATGCGGAAGGGGTGAACGGACAGAATCCTTTTTCCGGTTTTTCCAGTCTGAAAAAAGGAATGAAAGTCTTTCTTAAGAGTACAAGTTTGAAAGAAGGGGAAACTTCGCCGCCGAAGCGTTACACTTCCGGAACGATGATTCTTGCCATGGAAAATGCCGGAAAACTGATTGAGGATGAAGTGCTGAGAGAGCAGATCAAAGGTTCAGGAATCGGGACTTCCGCGACGAGAGCGGGCATTTTGAGCAAACTGGAAAAAAATGGCTATATTTCTCTGGAAAAGAAAAATCAGCAGCTGAGTCCAACTATTCTCGGAGAACGGATTGTGGACATTTTAAAAGTTTCCATTCCCGCGCTCTTGAATCCGACGCTTACGGCTTCCTGGGAAAAGGGACTCTCTTATGTGGAGGAAGGAAAGATTCAAGAAGAAGAGTACAGGTTGAAGTTGGAGGATTTTGTGCGAAAGAATACAAATAAGGTCAAGTTCGCCTGAATCCCATTGTTTAAAAAAGGAGCAGTTATGAAGAAAGAAGATTGTAGGACGGAAATGCTTTTCCCGGACTTGGAGGAGCCGTTCAATCGGCTTTTTCAGGGAACGAAGTATCCATGGGAAGCCCTTCCAAAGATAAAAACCTGGATTGCCGCGTTACAAGAAGGCTTATCGGAAGAATTTCAGGAAGTGAAAAAAGGGGTCTATGTGCATAAAACGGTCAAACTCTTCCCTAACGTCTATTTTGGAGAGAACATTCTGATTGCGAAGGGGTGCGAGATTCGTCCGGGTGCTTTTTTACGGGAAAATGTCTATGCCGGAGAAGGTTCCATTCTCGGCAATAGCTGCGAGTTTAAGAACGCGGTGCTTTTTCCCCATGTGCAGACACCGCATTACAACTATGTCGGCGATTCGATTCTCGGTGCCTATTCCCATCTCGGCGCGGCAGCGCTGACTTCCAATGTGAAGTCGGATAAGACGCTGGTAAAGCTGCATTTTGAGGATGGCGACGTGGAAACCGGATTAAAGAAGTTCGGATCGATTCTTTCCGATCACGTGGAAGTGGGGTGTCAATCCGTTTTAAACCCGGGTACAATTATTTTTTCGAATACGAATGTCTATCCATTGTCTTCCGTAAGGGGTATAATACCCGGTGGCATGATTTACAAAGGACAGAACCGACTGGTAAAGAAGAGAGGAGAGAATGAATAAGATGAATGAATTTGGTGAAAATGTTTATATTTTGGATCACCCCCTGATTACGCATAAAATCTCGATTTTAAGAGATAAGAATACCGGAACCAACGAGTTTCGGCAGCTTGTAGAAGAAATTGCGATGCTCATGGGTTTTGTGGCACTGTCCGATCTTCCTATGACCAAGACACCGGTCGAGACACCGATTGAAAAGGCGGAAACGTATGTGATTGCCGGTAGAAAATTGGCGATTGTGCCGATTCTTCGTGCAGGACTCGGTATGGTCTCCGGACTTACCGCTCTGGTTCCCTCCGCTAAAATCGGACATATCGGTCTGTATCGGAACGAGGAAACACACAAGCCTGTAGAGTATTTCTGTAAGTTACCGAGTCCGATTGAAGAAAGAATTATCGTTGTATGCGATCCGATGCTAGCAACGGGCGGTTCCGGTGTGGATGCCATCACACAGATTAAGAAACATGGCGGCAAAAAGATTAAGTTTGTTTGTATTATCGCGGCTCCGGAAGGAGTACGGAAGATTCATGAAGAGCATCCGGATGTACAGATTTATGTTGGTAATCTGGATCGGGAGTTGAATGAGAATGCCTATATCTGTCCGGGTCTCGGAGATGCCGGCGATCGTATCTTCGGTACGAAATAGGTGGAGAACGAAACGAGATATCGTGTGTCATGCGACGATACTCGTTAAGAACAAAAAAAGAGGAAAGAACTTTCTTTCCTCTTTCCTACTGCCGCTGGCCGGACTTGAACCGGCACGGTTTCCCGCTTGATTTTGAGTCAAGTGCGTCTGCCATTCCGCCACAGCGGCAAGCGCTATAAAGAGTAGCATATTTATATTTCTTTTGCAAGAATATTTTTGAGGCGTGCATTTTAGGCACGCGCTCTAGCCGTATTCTTTGTAAAAGGAAGATAGGAAAGATGGAGTAGTTTGTGAACTGTTTGGAAGCGAGAAAATATATCTATGATTATGTGCAGGAAAACTGGGAAGAAGAGAAAATGGAGGACTTCCTGAAGCATATTGCAACTTGCCCGGACTGTAGAGAGGAACTGAGAATTACACACATGATTTATCACGGTATTCGCAGTCTGGATGGCGAGGAGGATATGAATATGGAGCATTCCTACCGGGAATTGGAGGAGGAGGCGCATCATTTTCTTTTTCGCTGCCATTTTTTCTCTGCAACACGTCTGGTTTCGGAAACCTTGGTTTTTTGGGCCATTGCTTTTTCAGGCTTTTATTTTCTTTTTGCCGCTGTAGGAGGGGTCTTTGGATAAGCATAAATTATTGTTGATAGATGGTCATAGCATTTTATCGAGGGCTTTTTACGGAGTCCCTATTTTAAATAATAAAGACGGTGTTCCTACGAATGCGGTTTTCGGTTTTTTAAACATTTTGTTTAAGGAAATAGACCAGGAAGAGGCGGAATATCTGGCAGTCGCCTTTGATATGCCTTGCCCCACTTTTCGGCATACGATGTATTCTGCGTACAAAGGAACAAGAAAGGCGATGCCGGACGAATTAAAACAGCAGGTTCCCATGATACAGGAAATGCTCTCCGCCATGCATGTTCCGATACTTACGAAAGAAGGATATGAAGCGGATGATATTCTCGGTACCGTCGCGAAGCGGATGCAGGAAGAAGGACACGAGATTACGATCGTTTCGGGGGACAGAGATCTCCTTCAGCTCGCCGATACCCATATCAAGATTAGCCTTCCGAAGACGGCGAGAGGGGAGACCACGGTCTATAATTATTATCCTAAAGATGTCGAAGCCGAGTGGGGCGTCAGCCCAAAGGAATTTATCGATTTGAAAGCCCTGATGGGAGACAGTTCCGACAATATCCCCGGCGTTCCCGGAATGGGAGAAAAAACAGCGTCCTGGATTATCCAAAAGTATCATAGTATTGAGAACGCCTTAGCGCATGCCGAGGACCCTGCGTTTAAAGTGCCGAGAAAACCGAAAGCGGGAGAGGAACTGAAAGAGAACTTTTCGTTGGCGAAGCTGTCCAAGGAACTGGCGACCATTTGTCTCGATGCACCGGTTTCTTTCTCCTTTTCGGAGGCAAAGTTCGACCGATATGCGAATCCGAAAAGCCTGGAACTGGTCCGGAAGTGGGAATTCCGTTCTCTGATTCCCCGTTTTAGTGCAGAATCTGCTGAAGAAGAGGAAGGCTTTGTTCTACCGCTGTGGAAAGAAGTGGAAGACCCCTATCTCTTTTCCGTTGTAGCAAAGGATGCGCGCGCGCAGGGAGAATTTGCTCTTCTTCTCAAGGAAGAAGAGGAAGAAAAGGTGGTTTATCTTGCGCTTTCCGCTGAACGGCTTTATCGGATTCTTTTCTCCGTTTTTCAGGAGAAAGCGGCTTCCCTTTTTGAGGGGTGCAAAGTCTACACTTTGGATGCAAAGAAGGAAATGCATCTTTGTAGAGAGATGGCTGTGGCGGAAGTCTATGACTTGTCTCTTGCGGCTTATCTTCTAAACCCCTTAAAAGACAGTTATTTTTATGATGATTTGGCGAGAGACTACTTATCGCTTATCCTTCCGGGAGAGAAGGAATGGAAAGAAAAGAAAGAGTTAGGTATCTGTCAGGCTTTGGTGTGCTGGAAAGCGAAAGATGTCCTGTTTGAAAAATTACGGGAAGAAGAACTCTGGAAGCTCTACCGGGAAGTGGAACTTCCCTTGATTCGTGTGCTTTTTTCGATGGAAGAGTCCGGCATTCGTGTAGATAGGGAGAAACTGCTCTCCTACGGAAAAGTTTTACGAGAGAAGATTGACGGCTTACAGAAAGAAATCTATCAGATGGCGGGAGAAACGTTTAATCTGAATTCGCCGCAGCAGCTGGGAATCATCCTTTTTGAGAAAATGGGAATTCCCGGCGGGAAAAAGACAAAAACCGGATACTCTACTGCAGTGGATGTATTGGAAAAATTGCAGGAAGACTATCCCTTTGTAGGAAAAATTCTGGAGTATCGGACTTATGCCAAGCTGAACTCCACCTATGCGGAAGGGCTTTTAGGCTATATCGGAGAAGATGAACGAATTCACGGCGTTTTTCAGCAGACGGTGACGGCAACGGGAAGACTCTCCTCTACCGATCCGAACTTGCAGAATATTCCCATTCGTACGGAGATGGGAAAAAAGTTTCGTGCTGTCTTCATTCCGAAGGAAGGCTGTGTTTTCTTGGATGCGGATTATTCTCAGATTGAGCTTCGAATTCTCGCAGCACTGTCCGGAGATGAAAAGTTGATAGAAGCCTATCGTTCGGATAGGGATATTCATAAGGTTACGGCTTCTCAGGTTTTTCACGTTCCCCTTTCTGCCGTGACGGATACCTTGCGTAGAAATGCGAAGGCCGTGAATTTTGGAATCGTCTATGGAATCTCCGCCTTTGGACTGTCGGAAGGGCTGAGTATCGGGCGAGCGGAAGCGAAAGAATATATCACAAGATATTTTGAGACCTATCCGAAGGTCAAAGAATATCTTGACCAGGAAATTGAATTTGCAAGAGAACACGGTTATGCGAAGACCCTTCTTGGAAGGAGAAGACCGCTCCCGGAGATTCACGCTGCAAACTTTATGCGTCGCAGTTTCAGTGAGCGGGTGGCGATGAATGCCCCGATACAGGGAACTGCCGCGGATATGATGAAGATTGCCATGAATACGGTTTTTCAGCGTCTGGAGGAGAGGAATCTCCGAAGCAAAATCGTTCTACAGGTACATGATGAGTTGCTTCTGGAGGTGCCTGAGCGAGAACTTTCAGAGGTGAGAGAGATTCTCGTTTCTTCCATGGAGAACGCGATGAAACTTCCCGTGCCTTTTCTTGTAGAAGCGAAGAGCGGAAAGAACTGGGAGGAAGCGCACTGATGGAAATTGATAAAATGGATCTCCTTCCTTTGAGTTACCTGAAAAAAGCACGGTATACCGGTTCTTTTCAGGGGATGCGCTATGCTATTGAGAAAGCGGAAGAAGGGGAAGACTTACGCTTGAGACTCTTTGTCTGGAAGGAGCCTTTTTCCTTTGAAAATACGGAGGACAAGGAGAAAGAAATTTTTTTCTTTCCGTTTTCTACAGAAGGAATAGAAGAAATCCGACAGTTTCTCAGTAAAAGGGCGGAAAACGCATAGTGAGATAAAAAAGGAGTAGAGCCTATTTTGCAAAAAGATATCTTAGCGGTAATCGGCGGCATGGGAAGCGGCAAAAGCACGGTTTTACATCTCTTGAGAGAGCAGTTTCATTATGAAACGATAGAGATGGATCGTCTGGCCAAGGATTGTTATCAAGATCGTGCATTCCTGTCTGCGCTTCGTGCATTTCTCCCGAAAAAAGTATTTCAAGAGAATGGAGATTTGGCATTTGATGACTTTCGAAGTTTACTGCTCTCGAACTGTACATACAGGAAAAAAGTTGAAACGCTGGTTCATCCCATGGTTTATCGGAAAACGGAAGAAAGAATCCATTTGACAAGACAAGAAGGGGGGAAGCTTGCGGTCGAGACCGCACTACCCAATCAAGCTTTTTTGTCCCTTGCGGATGCCGTCCTCTTCGTAGAGGCGCCTATGCCTATCCGTATTGCCCGATTGGTTGAAAAAAGAGGCTATACGGAGAGGGAAGCAAGGGAAATGATAGAGGCACAGCATATAGAGGAATACAGGGATTGTGCCGATTTTGTTTTACAGAATGCAGGAGACGTAGAAAGGGTGAAAGATGCGCTTTGCCAGTTTATCCAGCGGATCTAATGGAAATTGTAGCTATATTGGAACGGAAAAAACACATATTTTGCTGGACTGCGGAGCGGGGATCCGGACGATTGAAAGGGGATTAAAGAGCATTCATCTGGAACTTTCGGATCTGGATGCGATTTTCATCACGCACGAACATAACGATCATATCAAAGCGCTGGGGGCAATTCTAAGAAAAGTACCGATTCCCGTCTATGCCAGTCTCGGAACCTTACAGGGAATTCTGCTTTGTAAGGCGTTAAAAGAATTTCCGAAAGAACTTCTGCACCCCATTCTGACGGATGCGTGTTTCCCTATGCGGGATTTGCGGCTTATTCCGTTCAGTATTTCCCATGATACGAGAGAACCTGTGGCGTATAGAGTGGAGGAAGGGGATAAACACCTTGCCATAGCAACGGATCTCGGAAACTTTGACGCCTATACGGTAAATCACTTAAAAGATCTGGATGTTCTTCTCTTGGAAGCAAACCATGACATTGCAATGCTGGAGAATGGTCCCTATCCCTATGATTTAAAGAGGAGAATCCTATCCGATTACGGACATCTATCCAATGAGCGGAGTGGGGAACTTTTGGAAGCGGTGTATGAAAAGAAGCTGAAAAAAGTTCTTTTAGGGCATTTGAGTGCGGAGAATAATACGGAAGAGCTTGCACTGGAAACGGTTAAAAAGCATCTTTCGTCCACATCCCTTTCCCTTTCTGTAGCAAAGAGGGGGGATATATCGGAGATTATCGAATGGTAGACGGAAAAAAAGTAGTGGGCGTGATTACCGAGTTTAATCCGTTCCACAAAGGGCATGCGCACTTTCTACAGGAAATTCGAACGAAGTATGGAGCAGACTATATTCTTGCCGTAATGTCCGGCGATTTTGTACAGCGCGGTGAGCCGGCTTTTTTTTCCAAGTTTGAACGGGCGAAAGAAGCCGTTCTTTCCGGCGTGGACTTGATTCTGCAATTGCCCGTCTTCTTTTCTCTTTCGGGGAGTCGTGACTTTGGATACGGGGCGGTAAAATTACTGAAAGAGTTGCAATTTGTAGACTGTCTGGCTTTCGGGTCGGAGTGCGGTAATCTAGAAAGAGTGAAAGAACTTGCCTCTTTTCTTTTGCATGAGGAAGAAAATCCGTGCTACCAGGAACGCTTTCGTGCATACCTTTCGAGTGGCTTATCTTATCCTGTCGCGCGAGAAAGAGCCTTGGAGGATTTTTTTAAGGGACGAATTCTTCCCAATGATACTTTGGGTATCGCATACCTTATGGCAATGGAAGAATTGTCTGTCGACTTTACGGCAGCGCTTGTTTCCAGGGATATGCGTTTTCCTTCCGCGCATGCGTTAAGAGAGCATTTTCGAAAGACAAGGGACAAAATGTTTGCGGATGGATCGTGTCTTAGTCGTTATCTTTTTTATCGTCTCATGGAACTGGAGAAAGAACAAACGGATTTTACCGTATTCCGAGATGTGAGCGGGGCACTTTCTGACCGTATCGGGCATTTTTTGAAAGACTTTTCTTTTTGTCCGAAGGAAGAAGAAACTTTCAGCACGATTGTGCAGGCATTAAAAGGAAAAAATTACACCTATTCCCGAGTCAGTCGTGCACTGCTCCATATTCTTCTGGATATTCGGGAAACGGATGTAGAGGAGGAGAAAAGAAAAGCATTCAGCTATTATAGAGCGCTTGCTGTAAGCAAAGCCGGTACGCGACTGCTTCCGTATTTGCCGAAGGACACGATTTACAGTTTGGGAAAAAGTATCCGGGAAAATCCTCCGCTTCTTAGGAATAAAAGTTTTCGAACCGATCTCTTTGCTGCAAAAATTTATCAGAGTATTGCTCCCTTTGCACAGAATGAATTTCGTGAATATTTTTTAAAAATATGATAAAATGGATAGTCAGTGAGGAGTGGTTTAGGCTTTCGCCGGAAAGGGCAGGATATGAAGCTTGTTTATGCGATTGTACGAAATGACAATGAAGATGATGTTGTTACTGCATTGATGCAGGATCATTTTGTGGTGACCAGACTTTCCACCACGGGCGGTTTTTTGAAAAAAGGAAATACGACCCTGATGATTGCATTGGAAGATAAAGATCTGGATCATTGTATTGATTTGATTAAGACGCAGTGCGGAAGAAGGCAGAATATCACGGTGAACATGCCGTATCTTTCGGGAAGTTCTCTGATGAATTATACGACGATGCCGATGGAAGTGGAGATTGGCGGAGCAACCATTATGGTGGTACCGCTGGAGCGCTTTGAAAAATATTAAATTGGATATTTTTAAGAAAGAGGAGAGAGAAACGAGATTATTATTTCTTTTTTCCTCTTTCTCTTTTTAAAAATGTATTCCTTTGCTATAATGAAAACGTTTTGTTACGACGAAAGTTTCGTGGATTCTTTTTTGTCGTAGATTTTATTTAAGAACAGAAAGAAGGAAGATATGTCATTTATTGAGGATGTAAAACGCAAGGCAAAAGCAAAAAAGAGAACCATTGTGCTTCCGGAAGCGGAAGATAAGAGAACTTTGGAAGCGGCTATGCAGATTAAGAAGGAAGGATTTGCAAACCTTGTGCTTCTCGGTGATCCGAAAAAGGTAGAGAAGGATGCGCAAGACTATGGTTTTGACCTCTCCGGTATTCCTGTTGTTGATCCGAAGACGTCCCCTTCTTTGGAGGATTATGTGGCAACCCTGGTAGAACTCAGAAAAGCCAAGGGGATGACAGAGGAAGAGGCAAGAAAGTTACTGAGCGAAAACAATACCTATTATGGAGTTATGATGGTAAAGAAAGGGGATGCAGACGGTTTGGTTTCCGGAGCTTGCCACTCCACAGCGGATACGCTTCGTCCTTCTTTACAGATTTTGAAGACGAAACCGGGTACCAAGATTGTTTCCGCCTTTTTCGTTATGGTTGTACCGGATTGTGCTTACGGAGAGAACGGAACCTTTGTCTTCTCTGACTGTGGGCTGAATCAGAATCCGACAGCGGAAGAGCTTGCCGCTATTGCGGAGTCGTCCGCCGAGTCTTTCCGTTTCCTGGTTGGCGCAGAGCCGAAAGTCGCCATGCTTTCCTACTCTACGATGGGTTCTGCAAAGCATGAGGATGTTACAAAGGTGCAGGAAGCAACGAAGATTGCGAAAGAGAACAATCCGGATTTGCTCGTCGACGGGGAATTGCAGCTTGATGCGGCACTCGTTTCTTCCGTGGCGGAGTTGAAGGCACCGTCTTCCCCTGTTGCAGGAAAGGCCAACACGCTGATTTTCCCGAATCTTGATGCGGGCAACATCGGTTATAAGCTTGTGCAGAGATTGGCAAAGGCGGAGGCATACGGACCTATGACACAGGGAATTGCAAGACCGGTAAACGACCTCTCCAGAGGATGCAGTGCGGAAGACATCGTTGGGGTAGTTGCTATTACCGCTGTGCAGTGTCAGTTATATGATTAAAGTTTCTTTCCGTGCATAATCGGACAGGAATTTGCCGGCTTTTACGGCGCAGTAGAGAAGCATGACGAAAGGTTCGTAATGGGACTTTGCAGGAAGAGGAACAGAGGCGAACCGGAATGATTTTGGAGGAAGTATGAAAATTTTAGTAATCAATTGTGGATCCTCTTCTTTGAAGTATCAGCTCATGGATATGGATGGAGAGAAGGTACTGGCAAAGGGACTTTGTGAGCGTATCGGAATTCCGGGTTCTCGTATGAAACATGAGGTACCGGGAAGAGAAGAGTATATCGTAGAACAGGATATGCCGGATCACTCCGTAGCGGTGAAACTGGTTTTTGATGCTTTGACGGGCGAACACGGCGTGGTAAAGTCGGTAGACGAGATATCCGCTATCGGACATAGAGTGCTCCACGGCGGCAATAAATTCACGGAGAGTATCGTTGTAAACGAAGAGGTAAAGGAAGTGATACGGGAATGCTTCGACCTCGGACCATTGCATAATCCGGCGAATCTTATGGGCATTGAGGCCTGTGAAAAGGTTGTTCCCGGTAAGAAAAATGTAGCTGTATTTGATACCACTTTCGGTATGACCCTTCCGGAGAAAGCCTATTACTATGCGATTCCGACAGAGTATTACGAGAAGTATGCCATTCGTCGCTATGGTTTCCATGGAACCAGCCATGCTTATGTATCGAGGGAAACCATTCGTTTTGGAGGACTGGACAAGGATAAGGCGAAAGTCATTGTTTGCCACCTGGGAAACGGAGCCTCCATCTCTGCGTCTATCGGAGGAAAAGCGGTAGATACTTCTATGGGACTTACCCCGTTGGAAGGTCTTATCATGGGTACCCGTTCCGGAGACATCGATGGAGCGGTCATCCAGTTTATTGCGAATCATGAGAACCGTACGGTTGATGAAGTGCTGAACATCTTAAATAAAAAGTCCGGTGTTCTGGGCATGACCGGTGTTTCTTCCGATTTCCGTGATGTAGAGAAGGCTGCCGCAGAAGGAAATCACATGGCGGAAGTTGCCCTGGATGCTTTTCGCTACAGAGTTGCCAAGTATATCGGCGCTTACGCTGCGGCGATGAACGGTGTGGACGCCATCGCTTTCACGGCGGGAGTCGGCGAGAATGATAAAACAACGAGAAAGCTTGTAGTGGAACAGTACCTCGGTTTCCTCGGTGCAAAGATTGATCCGGAAAGAAATGATGTAAGAGGCAAAGAAGCTTTGATTTCGTCGGATGATTCCAAAGTGAAGATTTTCCTTATCCCGACAAATGAAGAGCTTGCCATTGCAAGAGACACAAAGCGTCTTACAGAGTAAGTATGGATTTATAAATTTTTGCTTGCTTTTTGCAGGAAGATAGTGTATTTTATCATGAGTGTGTTTTTCGACGGGACGAAACATAAATTATTCCCGTAAGAAGCATAGGGAAGGGCCTGTGCGACTATAAAAGCATGAAATTCTACCGAAGTCCATTCGGTTAAGACGGGAGGTGTAAAGATGTCTATTTGTCCAAAAAATAAATCGTCCAAGGCGCGTAGAGACAGCAGAAGAGCCAATTGGAAGATGGGGGCAACAAACCTGGTAAAGTGTTCCAAGTGCGGTGCGCTTGTTATGCCTCATAGAGTGTGCAAAGCATGCGGATCTTACAATAAGCGTGAGATTGTTAAAGTAGAGGACTAAGAGCAATAAGAGTAAGAGGACTTGCAAGAGTCCTCTTCTTTTTTTGTTCTGTCTCTTCGTTCATCTCTTTTTTGATTTTCTTAAAAAACAAAAATTATTCCTAAAATCACTGGACTTGCGCACAATCTGATGATAGTATACGAGCGTGTTTCGGCACAGAACTTAAGTTCAATAGAGTTTGTTTGAAAAGGAGATTAAGATGAAGAAATATGTATGTACTGTTTGCGGCTATATTTACGATCCTGAAGTAGGCGAGGAGAGCGCGGGCGTTGCTGCGGGAACTGCTTGGGAGGATGTACCGGATGATTTCGTATGCCCTCTTTGCGGAGTAGGGAAGGATCAGTTTGAGCCGTCAGAGGACTAAAAGAAGTTTTAGTAGAACAGAGGGTTGAGCGCATTTGCATCGTCAGAGGAGTAGGATAAGATGTATTCATGCAGAAAGATTAAAGAAGATTTGGTGTATGTAGGGGTAGAGGATAGGAGAATCCCTCTCTTTGAGAATATTTTTCCGTTGGAAAGAGGCGTAACATACAATTCTTATTTACTTTTAGATGAAAAAACGGTTTTGATGGATACTTGTGATCAGACAGTAGCGACACAGTTTTTTCAAAATCTGGAGCACGCCTTATCGGGAAGAAAACTGGATTATCTCTTGATTCATCACATGGAACCCGATCATTGCGGGTGCATTGAAGAACTTTACAGGAGATTTCCGGGCTTATCCATTATTTCGAACAGCAAGACTTTTCAGATTTTAGAGCAGTTCTTTTCTTTGACGATTCCGGAGGAACGGAAGGTCGTGGTAAAGGACGGCGAAGAGTTTTCTTTTGGAAAGCATCAGTATAAGTTTCTTTTTGCACCCATGGTGCATTGGCCTGAAGTGATGTTCTCCTATGATGAGGCAGATGGCATATTGTTTTCTGCGGATGCCTTCGGTGTATTCGGCTGTAATAACGGCAACATTTTTGCAAAAGAGCTGGATTATAAAGCAAAGGATTTTTTGGATGATGCAAGACGCTATTATGCCAATATTGTTGGAAAATACGGCACGCAGACCCAGATGGCCTTAAAAAAGGCAGCCGCTTTACCCTCCATTAAGATGATTTGTCCGCTTCACGGTCCGATTTGGCAGGAAGAAAGTGCTTTTATTTTAGAGAAGTATGATCTCTGGTCCCGTTATGTTCCGGAAGAAACAGCGGTTGTGATTATTTACAATTCCGTTTATGGCAATACCGAGTCCGTTGTGAACCATTTTGCAATGCGCCTCGGGGAAAAAGGGGTGCGAAACTGTAAGATTTATGATGTCTCTAAAACGGATTGCTCGTATCTGATTGCGGAGGTTTTCCGTGCGAGCCATCTTGTCTTTGCGGCGACGACCTATAACAACGGGCTCTTCCCGAAGATGGAGAGCTTGCTTACTGATATGAAGAATTTAAATGTACAGAACCGGAAAGTCGCTATTTTGGAGAACGGTACCTGGGCACCGCAGAGTGCGAAGCTTGTGAAGGAAATTCTGGATAAGATGAAGGATATGACCTATATCGGAGAACCCCTGACCATCAAGTCGGCAGCGGTCAGCATGGAGGCTCTGGAAAAAATGGCGGATGCCGTAACGGAAGATTATCAAAAGGCGCTGTAAACTGTAAGGGACGAAGAATCGGGATTCGTTTATTTTTCCGTCTGTATGAAGGCGTTCATAGCAAGGCGTGAAGTATAGAATCTCGCTTAGGAAGAGTTATAAGGATTAGGTATTTCCTTATAACTCTTTTTTATAGCTTAAGCGGCATTATTTTTTTATTTTCGTGCTGACGCTCTTTTGTCGTTTCCCAAAATTTCTTGAAATAGAGTGGTAAAGTGGTATAATCGGACTAGATTTTCGATAAAAGTGGGAGGCTTATGAAAAGGAAGTCCATTCTTTTGCTTATTTTCTTATCAGTTTACTTTCTTTTTGCGTGCGGAAATAAAGCGCCGTTGAAGTACAAAGTCAACAAGACCCCCGAGTTAAAGCAATATGAATCGGAGGTGCAGGAAAAGGCGGCTTTCCAGCAGTCTTTGGTAGAAGAAAGTATGGCGGAAAAAGCCAGACTGGAGGAAGAGGAAAAGGCGAAAGAAGCGCTCGTTTGGAAGAAAACGAAGGTAGAAAAAGAAAGAAAAAAAGTGCGAGGCATTTATATTACGGATAATACAGCCGGTTCCGAGCGTATGGATAAGATTCTCGACGGCATGCAGGGAACGGAGTTGAATGCCATCGTTCTGGATATCAAAAATGACCAGGGACGAATCAGCTATAAGATGAAGAACAGTCTTGTCGAGCAAAACGGGGCAAGTATAAACGGGATTAAGGATATGCCGGCTTTATTAAAGCGTTGTCATGAGAGGGGAATCTATGTGATTGCACGACTGGTTTGTTTCCGTGACCCCTATATTGGTACCAAGCATCCGGAGTGGATGAACCAAAAAGCGGACGGCAGTCTTTTTCAGGACAGCAATGGACTATGCTGGGTGAATCCTTACCAGAAGGATTATTGGGAGTATATTGCTTCCATTGCGGAAAGTTGTGCGGATGACGGTTTCGACGAAGTGCAGTTGGACTACGTTCGTTTTTGTACGGAAAAAGGGATGAAGGATGTCGTTTATCCGGAGGAGGCAAAGACGGACAAAACCAAGATTATTACCGAGTTTGTTCAGTTTATGTCTGACCGGATGGCGAAAAAACAGGAATTTTTCTCTACGGATGTATTCGGAACCATCATCGGTTCTTATGTGGACAGCATGGCGGTAGGGCAAGACTACTCTGTTATGGCTTCCGCTGTGGACTATATGTGTCCGATGATTTATCCGTCTCATTACGGAAACGGCAATTTTGGTATTGCCTATCCGGATACGGAGCCTTATAAGACGATCCAGGGGGCTTTATTTGCCTCCCGGAAAGCGCTGTCTTTAGAGACGGAGAACGGTGCATACCGGGCAAGTATCCGTCCCTGGTTGCAAGGCTTTACCGCTTCGTATCTCGAGCATTATATTCCCTACGGAAAAGAAGAAATTCGTGCCGAGATTCAGGCTGTTTATGATAGCGGTTATGATGAATGGCTGATTTGGAATGCATCGAATAATTATGATTTTTCCTGCTTCTTATCGAAAGAAGAAGCAGAACAGGAAGAGGCAAAAAGAGAAAAAGAGCGTAAAGACGAGACAATCACGCAGAGTGCTGAACCTGCACAAGGAGAAAAGCAGAATGGTGGATAATCCGGATTATCAAAAAAAGGAAGCTGAATTTAATATCCCAGAAGAACTCAAAAAACTCCCGCGTCTTCCGGGAGTTTATTTAATGCATGGCCCGATGGATGAGATTATCTATGTGGGGAAAGCAAAAAATCTTCGTAATCGTGTAAAACAGTATTTTCAAAAGTCGTATAAAAAATCCATAAAGATTCAGCAGATGGTTTCTCAGATTCAGCGTTTTGAGTATATTGTGGTAGATTCCGAACTGGAAGCGCTGGTTTTGGAATCCAATTTGATTAAGGAGAACAAACCGAGGTATAACACCGTTTTAAAAGATGATAAAAGCTACCCCTATATACGATTCAGTGTGGAGGAAGATTATCCCAGGCTGTTTATCACCCGGTCGAAAAGAAATAAACGTTCAAAGTATTATGGGCCTTATACTACTGTTGAACAGGTGCGGGAAGGGATTGAGCTTCTTCGAAAAACTTTACATATTCGGAACTGTAATAAAATTTTTTCGGAAGAGAAACCGCTTGCAAGACCCTGTCTTTACTA
>JABZIV010000038.1 GCA_015258095.1 Lachnospiraceae bacterium | reverse complement strand
TATACACTTCCTCGTTGCCTAGGCATGCTCGGGACTTTCACCCGTTAGAGCGCGCCCATGGCGCGCGAACCAAAAAAAGTGCCGCGAAACGCGACACTTTTCCTTTTCTATTTACCTATAGAATGGAATGTTGTAGGAAAACTGAAATTACTCAAGAATCTTAACAACTCTTCCGGAACCTACAGTTCTTCCACCCTCACGGATAGCGAAACGAAGTCCCTCTTCCATAGCGATCGGATGAATCAGATCTACTTCCATCTCCGTGTTATCACCGGGCATAACCATCTCTACGCCTTCCGGTAACATGCAGACACCGGTAACGTCAGTTGTTCTAAAATAGAACTGCGGACGATAGTTGGTGAAGAACGGAGTATGACGTCCACCCTCGTCTTTTGTCAATACGTAAACCTGTGCGGTAAACTTCTTGTGGCACTTTACAGAACCCGGCTTACAGATAACCTGTCCTCTTTCGATCTGATCACGGTTGATACCACGAAGAAGAAGACCAACGTTGTCACCCGCCATAGCCTCATCAAGCTGCTTACGGAACATCTCGATACCGGTGATAACGGACTTCTGTGTCTCCTCGGAAATACCAACGATTTCTACTTCATCGGATACATGAAGAACACCACGCTCTACTCTACCGGTAGCAACGGTTCCACGACCTGTGATGGTGAAGATATCCTCAACAGGCATAAGGAACGGCTTATCTGTCTCACGAGCAGGCTCAGGAATGTAAGAATCAACAGCATCCATAAGATCCATGATTCTGTCGCCCCACTCGGACTTCGGATCCTCAAGAGCCTTCAAAGCGGAACCCTTGATAACAGGGATGTCATCGCCGGGGAACTCATACTCTGTAAGAAGCTCTCTAACTTCCATCTCAACGAGTTCAAGAAGCTCAGGATCATCAACCATATCGCACTTGTTCAAAAATACAACGATAGCCGGAACACCTACCTGACGAGCAAGAAGGATATGCTCTCTGGTCTGTGCCATAACACCATCGGTAGCAGCTACTACAAGGATAGCACCATCCATCTGAGCAGCACCGGTGATCATGTTCTTAACATAGTCAGCGTGGCCCGGGCAGTCAACGTGAGCATAGTGTCTCTTTTCTGTCTCGTACTCAACGTGAGCGGTGTTGATGGTGATTCCTCTTTCTCTCTCTTCCGGAGCTTTATCGATATTAGCAAAATCAGTTGCTGTGTTACCAGCTACACGATCAGCAAGAACCTTGGTAATAGCAGCTGTAAGAGTTGTCTTACCGTGGTCAACGTGTCCGATAGTTCCGATGTTACAGTGTGGTTTGGTTCGCTCAAAATGCGCTTTTGCCATTTCAATACCCTCCTAATAAATGTAATACAACAAAAATCATGCCAAGCACCGACGCATGCATAGCATGCGAATTGCAGTACATCCCAAGTTCTTGAAAACGAACCCAGTGTTCATGATTTTATCATCAGTTTATGCATTAAGCAAGCGATTTCGCTTTACTTCTTTGCGTCCGCAAGGACCTTCTCCTGGATGTTCTTCGGGCACTTCTCATATCTTTCGAAGAACATGGAATAGTTTGCTCTACCCTGGGTCTTGGAACGAAGATCGGTTGCATATCCGAACATTTCCGCCAGAGGAACATAAGCGTTAATCTGCTTTCCGGACGGGATATCCTCCATGCTGTCGATCTTACCTCTACGAGAGTTTACATCTCCGATAACATTTCCCATGTACTCTTCCGGTGTCGTGATTTCGACCTTCATAATCGGCTCGAGAAGAATCGGATCCGCTTTCTGCATCGCATTCTTGAAAGCAATGGAACCGGCAAACTCGAAGGCACGCTCGTTGGAGTCGACCTCATGGTAAGATCCGTCGTATACGTTTGCACTGACGCCAAGAACCGGGAAACCTGCAAGGACACCGGAGTTGGCAGCCTCACGAATACCCTTTTCAATAGCGGGGATATATTCCTTCGGAATCGAACCGCCGACAACCGTAGACTGGAACTTGAAAGTCTCTTCCGCGTTCGCATCCATCGGCTCGAACTTCACTTTACAGTGTCCGTACATTCCGGAACCGCCGGACTGGTGGATGTACTTTCCTTCTACATCAACCGGCTTCGTAAAGGTCTCCTTATAAGCAACTTCCGGAGCACCTACATTTGCCTCTACCTTAAACTCACGAAGAAGACGGTCAACGATGATCTCCAGGTGCAACTCGCCCATTCCGGAGATAATGGTCTGTCCGGTCTCTTCATTGGTTCTTACGCGGAATGTGGGATCCTCTTCTGCAAGCTTAGCCAGAGCATCACTCATCTTTCCCTGAGAAACCTTCGTCTTCGGCTCGATAGCAACAGAGATAACCGGCTCCGGGAACTCCATGGATTCCAGAATAATCGGATGCTGCTCGTCGCAGATGGTATCACCGGTAGAAGTAAGCTTAAAACCTACTGCTGCGGCAATATCACCGGAGAACACTTCGTCCAGTTCCTGACGCTTGTTTGCGTGCATCTGTAAAAGACGTCCTACTCTTTCCTTCTTGTTCTTCGTTGAATTCAGAACATAAGAACCGGTCTTTAGTGTTCCGGAATATACACGGAAATAAGCAAGCTTTCCTACGAAAGGATCCGTCATAATCTTAAATGCAAGTGCCGCGAAAGGTGCGCTGTCGGAAGACGGTCTACTATCCGGTTCTCCGTCCATATCGGTACCCTGAATATCCGGGATATCGGTCGGAGCCGGTAAGAAGTCGATAACCGCATCCAGAAGTTTCTGAACACCTTTGTTACGATATGCAGTACCGCAAAGGCAAGGAATCGCGTTTCCTTCGATGGTTCCCTTACGAAGCGCCTTCTTCAGTTCCTCCTCGGTCGGTGTCTCTCCTTCGAGATACTTCTCCATAAGGTCGTCATCGAGTTCAGAGATGCCTTCTACAAGCTTTTCTCTATACTCTTCTGCAAGATCCTTGTACTCATCCGGAACGTCGGTAATCTCAATCACTTCGCCCTTATCATCCTTATAGAAATAAGCTCTCATCTCGAAGAGATCGATTACTCCGACAAAGGTATCTTCTCTTCCCATCGGAACCTGGGTAATAATACAGTTTTTGCCCAAACGATCCACGATAGTCTGTACGGAGTGGAAGAAATCCGCTCCCACTACATCCATCTTATTGATAAAAGCGATACGCGGAACATGATAGGTGTCCGCCTGACGCCATACGTTCTCAGACTGCGGCTCAACTCCGCTCTTCGCATCGAAGACACCTACTGCGCCGTCCAGTACACGGAGAGAACGTTCCACTTCCACTGTGAAGTCTACGTGTCCCGGGGTATCAATGATGTTGATTCTATACTCCGGTGCACCCGGAATCTTCTTGTGTTCTTTCTCCGGTGTCCAGTGGCAGGTCGTTGCGGCAGAGGTAATCGTGATACCTCTTTCCTGCTCCTGTGCCATCCAGTCCATGGTAGCACTACCTTCGTGTGTCTCACCGATCTTATGATTTACACCGGTGTAAAAGAGGATACGCTCTGTAAGAGTAGTCTTTCCAGCGTCGATATGCGCCATAATACCAATATTTCTTGTATGCTCAAGGGAATACTGTCTTTCAGCCAATGTCTTTCCTCCTATTAGAATCTGTAATGAGCAAATGCCTTATTAGCCTCAGCCATTCTATGCATCTCCTCTTTACGCTTTACTGCAGCACCCGTATTGTTTGCCGCATCCATGATTTCATTTGCGAGTCTCTCCGCCTGTGTCTTCTCGGAACGCTTTCTGGAGAACTCTGTAAGCCAACGAAGCGCCAGAGTCTGACGTCTTTCCGGCTTAACTTCCATCGGTACCTGATAAGTTGCACCGCCGACTCTCTTTGCTTTTACTTCGAGAACCGGCATGATGTTGTTCATCGCCTCATCAAATACTTCCAGTGCATCCTTCTCCGCTTTCGCGGTTACTCTTTCAAATGCACTATAAACGATCTTCTGTGCTACACCCTTCTTTCCATCCAGCATGATGGAGTTTACAAGCTTTGTTACAAGCTTGGAATTGTAAATCGGGTCTGCAAGCACGTCTCTGTGTAGAGTATGTCCTTTACGTGGCACGTTACTTCCCTCCTTAAATATGTCATTTAGATCTACGGTACTCTCTTCCGGTTATCCCTTTGAGTTCATGCGGAATTGGACACATCCCGTTTATACTAAAGAACTGTGACCAAATGCTTCCGTCATAACCATGTCTAAACCATGTTTTGCGCTGTCGTTTTTACGACGCGCTCCTGCAACTACTTACGCCTTCTTAGCCTTAGGCTTCTTTGCGCCGTACTTGGAACGAGCCTGCATACGGTTTGCTACGCCTGCGGTATCCAGTGTTCCACGGATGATATGGTATCTTGTACCGGGTAAATCCTTAACACGGCCGCCACGGATCATAACAACAGAGTGTTCCTGAAGATTATGACCTTCTCCCGGAATGTAGGATGTTACTTCGATTCCGTTGGAGAGACGAACTCTGGCAATCTTACGAAGTGCGGAGTTCGGCTTCTTCGGTGTAGCAGTTTTAACCGCTGTACATACACCTCTCTTCTGAGGAGCGCTGTTCGTAGTTGCTCTCTTCTTTAAGGAATTGAATCCTTTCTGAAGAGCAGGGGCTGTGGACTTCTTCTTGGAAGTTTCTCTGCCCTTTCTAACGAGCTGGTTAAATGTTGGCATTTTGGTCTCCTTTCCTATAATTTTTATTCCTTTCTTTATCTGACCACCCTGCGAAAGGCATGCATAAAGAAAGACGCGAGAAAACTCACGTCCCACAAATATAGGCTAGACAGTGCTAAAAGTCAAGAAAAATCGCAGCCTGAAAATGAAAAATCGAGTAAAAAAAGATGGGGTAAAAACACTCTTCTTCTCTTCTCAAAAAAGTCGTCCCTCCGGATTCCTATATTGACAATTCTTTATCTTATATTGTATGATTATACGGCATTTTTAAAGGAATTTCCGAGGTGTGGCTCAGTTTGGTAGAGCACCTGGTTTGGGACCAGGGGGTCGCAAGTTCGAATCTTGTCACCTCGATTTTTTTATGCAAAAATTTAAAGCACGTTTTTAAACCTAACCCCTTCGGAAATGGCTTAAAATCGTGCTTTTTTGATACTTTTTTCCTCTTGTTTTTCTTGAATTTTTTTCCGCAAACCTATAGATTTTTACAAAAAACCGAACAATTTTGTCATGAATTTTGTCACGAAATTTTTCTCTATAGACTCTTGCTGTCCTTTCCTGCATTCTTTCTTTCTCTTTCAAGAAGCCTTTCCACTGTTTTATTGTACTTCTTCTCAATCTTGTTCAAATTCCTCTCCGGAATAAGCTTCATAATCCTTCGGCTCTACGGTTTCAAGCGCATCAATCATATTGCTGATTTCATCTGTATAACTCCGAAAAAAGAGGGCTTTTGCCCTCTCTTTTACGATAAAATCACTCAGTTTAATCCCATCTAACTTTTTTCTTTTGGTTCACAGCATCCACCAAATACATATTAACTAAGGTCTTCCAATCCGTCCCCATGCTTTTCGCCATTTCCTTAAAGTATTTAATGGCTTCCATATCTACAATGACGGAATCTTGCCCTCTTAATCGCTCAATATACGGATTTTTGACGGCGTGTTTAAAATCAAAATTCTTATTTAGAATATCATCATCTGCTTCTTCTTGCGTCTTTTTCTGCTCAATCATATAAACCTCCTTCGTATTTAACTTGCTCGCCTATATTTGCCTTTCGTGCGGATATAATTCTAATTGTTTCCGCTTTTCTATAGCAATGAACGACAAATAAAAGCTTTTCTTTTATGCTTTTTCCTATCAATATGAAGCGTTCCTCATCTACGGAATGCTCCTCGTCATACTCCACTTTTGAATGCTCATCATAAAAAGCTGTCCTTGCTTCTTCAAAGCTAACGCCGTGCTTTTGGATGTTGATTTCATTTTTCTTCTCATCCCACTCAAACCGCAATTCTTCCATACTTACCCCCTACACCTTAAATATTTCTTGCCCTGTGTAGGCGTTTAAGGCTTTCTTTATGAAGGTATTCATAGGCACACTGTCCACTTGCTCCTTTAATGCATCGTACTCTTCTTTTCTTAGGTCTAGCGGTACACGCTTGTAATTCTTTGCCTTGTATTTCGCCGTAGCTCTTGCCTGCGCTTCACTAACTGCCATTTAACCACCTCTTTCTATATAAGGGTAGTATAGCATAAATGATATATTTGTACAACTATACAAGATATACAAATCTTTCTCGAATATCCGTACACATATATCATTAATGCGTATGTACACCTGGTAATATAGACACTGTAAAAAAAAATCGGTAGTCGCAAGCCCAAAGGGCAGAAAGAAGGTAGATATGAAAAACTACTATAATTAGCCGGCATGAAGTCAAATTTACTTATCTTTAAACGACGGCAGGTTCCAGTGATAGTAAATTGCGAGAAAACGGATGAGTGCGGTAGCACAGCAACCGGAGAACATGGCAACGTCCTCCTCATAGTGCCACTCCATAAGAAGGGAGAATGTCAGGGCGCCAAAGACCGCCGCAAGTCCATATACCCGCTTTCGCATAATTAAGGGAAGCTCCGCGGAGAGCATATCCCGAAGTAATCCTCCCCCTATCCCCGTCAGCGTTCCGACGAAAGTACAGAGGAACAAGTTCTTCTCATATCCCGCATCAAAAGCGGCAAGGCTTCCTACCACCGCAAAAATACCGAGTCCCACACTATCTGCAATATACAACAGAGTCGTCAGGTTTTCCGCACTGATTTTTCCATGCTTTTTCTCCAGGTAGAACGATAAAATGCTGGTTCCGAAAGCAACTTCCGTATAAACAGGCTGTGTAAACATAAGCGGCGGTGTTTTTCCGAGGATTAAATCCCGCACCATTCCCCCGCCAACAGCGGTTGTACAGCCCAAAACAATGGCACCGAACAAATCCATTTCCTTCTCTTTCGCGGCGATGACACCGGAAACGGCAAAGGCTATCGTTCCAATCATTTCCAAAACAAAAATCAGCTGATCCACTTCCCCGCTTCCTCCTGAAGGGATTTCTGCTTATCCTTTAAAAGCAGATATTGGTTGTATTGATTATAGGTATCATTTCCAATATCGGAGAGAAAAAGGAGTGCATAACGACTTTTTACCAGTTCCGTCAAAAAGAGAATCATCTCCTGCCCTTCTCCGAAGGTTTCTCCTAAGAAACGAAGCGCATTGCTCAGCATTTTCCCCGCCTCATCAATCTTTTCCTGCCGCTCTTCTTCCATTTTCTGAAACTTCGCCTTCAAGAAGGAAAATGCCGCTACGCCTCCCTCTTCTTTCAAAGTCCGGGAGAAATTCTCCAATCCCCGAATATAGGAGAGATGGAGCCCTTCTTCTTCGGAAGACAGAATTCTTGCTTCTCTCCACCCGGACAGGCGCGCTCTTTCGTTCCGAATTTCTTCCTCTATCTTGTTCCCCACTTGTTCTTCCGCGTTTTTCACTTTGACGTCTTTCAAAAAAGCAAACAGCATGGCATGGAGAGACTTCTCTTTCGCGTAAGTACGAAAAGCTTCCTGTAGAGCCGCATTTAAGAGGGATAACAGACTCCATTTCTCATCAAAAGGCGCTTCCAGGAATAGCCTCTTGTCTTTCACCTCGTTGCCTCTTAATATTTCCGGAACATGGTACTTCTCCTTATATTTCTGGTAAAGACTGTAATAAAGGGAAAAATCCTCTGCAAGTTCCGGATCGGAGAGATATTCCATACAAAGCGCTTTATCAATCGGATAATGCAGTTCCTCGTAAGCATAGAGCATCTTCGACAAGTCTTCCCAGGAACGTGCCGTAACGTAGTGTTTTCCCTCTATATCCTGTCTCACGAAATAAAAACGGTCTTTCTTAATCTCCAGATACGAAAGAATGGCACTGTGGATAGAAGACTGATACGCATAGTCTTTAAAGCTCTGAAAATCCTCTTCAATATCAATTTGGCGCAGTCTGTCCAGGGTCGCAATGTCAAAATCCCGCACCGATTTATTGAACTCTGCGGGATTGCCCGCGGTCACGATAACAAATCCTTCCGGCACACGGTGCATACCGAAGGTTTTGTATTGTAAAAACTGTAACATCGTAGGGGAAAGCGTCTCGGAAACCGCATTGATTTCATCCAGAAAAAGAATCCCTTCCTGAATCCCGCTCCGCTCAATCTGCTCATATACCGAAGCCACAATTTCAGACATCGTGTACTCTGTTACCGCATACTCCTTTTCTCCGAACTTCTTCCGAGAAATAAAGGGAAGGCCTATTGCCGACTGTCTGGTATGATGGGTAATCGTGTAGGAAATCAGGTTTATTTTTAATTCTTCCGCTACCTGCTCTACAATCGCCGTTTTCCCGATTCCCGGAGGTCCCATGAGAAAAAGCGGCCTTTGCTTTTCCACCGGAATCTTATATTTTCCATTTTCATCTCTTTGATGATACGCTTTCACCGTTCGCTTAATTTCTTCTTTCGCATCCTGTATCGTCATGCTCTTTTCTTTCTACTCCTTCCCTTTTTCCCTACTCTTTTTTCCAAAATGTCTTCTCTCTATTTCTTACATATACAGTTTCAACGCCCAGGACGGTACATTTTCATCCTCTATCTCTTCTCCTCTCGGAAAAATGAAAGCACAGGGATAGCCCGGTGCAGACTTCGGGTACCTTCCCTTCCCGTCTGTAAAGTACAACAGGGCCTTTAGCTCTGTAAGTTCTCCTCTTTTTCGTAAATCGGCAAGATATTGAAACACAGGACGAAAATCCGTGCCATATCCTCCGCTTACCTGAAAACGTTCCCGATAAAAATCGATTTCTTCCAAACTATGGAAAACGATGTCTTTTTGAATTTTATCATCGCATTCCAGGATATGCACGGTACAATTCTGAAAAAAGGTATTTTTGTTGCCCAAAATCGCAGCAGTCTCTTCCAGAAAACGTTTTACCAGTTTCTCTTTCGTGGAATAGGACGTATCGATTGCGATAACCAGCTCCGGGATTTTCCTGCTCTCCCGATATTCATTTTCTTCAATAAGCGGCATATTCCCGTAGTGGGTCAGCCCGAAATAATAATAGCCATAGTCAAAGGATTCCGGATCCGTCCTTAATTCTTCCTTGTCTACGGACAGCTTCCGAAGAAAATCCTGAAAAGGCGTGTACGTTTTGTAAGAAAGGGTAAGGAACCAGGATAACTTCTCTTCCTCCCCTTCCTTCTCTTTCTTCTGCATCTCTTCTTCCGTGCGTTTCCCGATGTCTTTCCACTGGTCTGCTAGATTCCGCTCTTTTTCCCGACTGTCCGGTTCTCTCTTTTCATCTGCTTTTTCACTGCCCTCTTTCCTTCCTTTTCCGTCTCCTTTTTCTTGGGCTTCCGTTTCTTCCGTGGATTCCGCCTTTGCCTTCGCGTCTACTCCTTCCTGCGATTTCTCTCTTTCCTCCTTCTCCGCACTGTCCGCAGTAGCGTTTTTCTCCTGCAAGGCGTCTTCCTGTCCTGTATGCTCTTTCTGCTTTTCCTCTCCTTTCTGCTTTTCCTCTCCTTTCTCTTCTTCCTCCCCGTTCCGCGCTTCTCCCCTTGCGCTACGTTCCTCTTCCCCGATTATCTCCCAAAACCGGTGATCATCCTTCACAAATTCATCTGCGAGGCGCTGCCTTTCTTCATAGGAGAGTGTTTTTTCAGAAAGATACGCATAAATCCTTTCTGCACTCAAAACCTTGATTTCTTTTTCCAGCGTATGAAAATACGCTTCACGAAAAGGATAGGCAGGTCTCCGCAAAAGGTCTACATCCATGGAATCCAAAACATACTCCACCTGAATATCTGTTGCCAGATTCCAGAGTTCTTTCTCCCTGTCTTCCCTTTTAAAAATATGGGAGAAAAGACAATGCAGTAAAGAATGCATATACACACGATAGAACTTCTGCGGACTTTCTACATACAGGCGGAACACAAACTCCGGATGAAAATAGATTCTCTCCCCATCCGTTCCCGTTCGCATAGTATTAAGGCTCATTTGAAAGGAAAGCTGATGCAGGGCCCGACTTAAATAGCGCATCGTAAGACAAAGTTCTATCCTCGCCTGATTAAAGATCCGAATGCCGAGGCTCTGTAAAGCGTCTCCTGCATTTTGCTTCCGGGATGCTGCCGCTCTTTCCCCTGTCCGTCCCACAGTCTACTCCTCCCTTTCTCATTTTCTTCAAGATCCATTACAAATCCTCCACAGAAAAACAGGACCGTCGTCTTTCTCCTCCGAACCGTTTCTCCTGATAGAGTAAAAGTCGTGCAAGCATTTCCGGCTCATTTTCCTTGGATAAGTACAGCAAAGCTTCCGAAACCGCCTCCTTAGAAAGAAGATGCAGTTCCAAATAAAAACGAAGCCATTCCATTTCCTTATCCATCAGGAGAAGATGCACGGAAAAGCAGTCTTCTCTCTCTAAAAACACACGGTACGCCTCTTCCGCCTTCGGAAGAAGCGCAAGCGGATAGCGGAGCCTTCCAAGCGCAATATAAACTGCCGTTTCTTTCGCGTCGTAAATTGCCCTCTCAAAAAGCTGATCATACAGTCTGAAATCGATTTGCCTTCTTCCTACCGTTTGTCGGTAGCTATAGCCACATCCCTCAATCGTATCGTGGAGTTGTCTGGCCATGGTATCTTCCCGCACTTTATCAACATAGCCCGGAAAGAAAAGAAGACATTCCCGCTCGTCCTCTCCGCTTTTTTTAATCAAATGCATGGCAAGTTCCCGATCATTGTCGCCCAGAATGTCTCGCACAATCTGAAAGTGTTCTTCTTTCTCGAGATAAATCGTCACATTCCGTAAAGAAACACATTGCCGAAGACTTCCGTCAAAATAATCCTCTACACTGTCCCATAGTGAAAACCGGAGAAGATGCTTACAATTAAAAAAAGAAAAAGGGCGCAGTACACGAACCGTTTTAGGAAGTTCCACCTCTGAAAGATCATCCCTTCCGTCAAAGGCATGGGCAGCAATCTCCGTAACAGGAAGCATCTCTCCGCTCTCCCCGCGAAGGGAAGCGGGCACCGAGAGGCACTTCACCGCACCGTCGTAACCGCTAAGGATGAGTTCCCTCTCTCCATTTCTTTCTCGTTCTTCATATAAATATGCCATATTGTCCTACTTTAATCCGCTTCTTCCGTGAGCTGGTCCAGGGTCTTGCCATAAGCTGCATAAAAATCATCCAGAAAAATCCTGACTTCCGGCAAGTTTTCCGCCATCTCTTCTATCTTTTGTCTGGTAGAAAGCGCAGCCGTCTCAAATTCCCGGTTTCCCGCACGAAGTTCTTCTTCACATTTTATCCATGCGGAGAGCTTATCCGCCGCTTTAATCAATTGATTCTCATAGGCGAGCGTTTCGTACTCCTCCGGAAAGAAAACCCCGCGTATCTCCTCTGTAAGATAAGGAGGCAGTGTGGAAAGCAGACGTTCTTCCGCTTCTTTTTCCACTTTTTTATAAGCTGTTTTCAACTCTTCTTTTCGATATTTCACCGGCGTGGGCATGTCTCCGGTAAGAATCTCCGCAGCATCATGATACAGGGCACGAAGGACCGCTTTCTCAACAGAAAGATGCTTGTGTTCCCTCTTATTTCCGATAAGACAGAGGGCGTGGGTAAGAATCCCCACTTCAAGACAGTGCTCCGAAAGATTCTCCTCCCGTGCATTCCGCATAAGCGCCCAACGGTTAATAAACTTCATTCTCGACAGCAAAGCAAAAAAGGCGTAAGACACTAAAACTCCTCCTTATGGTGAATAGCATAATGAAATAGATACTGTTGGATGATTCCGGCATCCGATTGTTTCTCATAGGGTCGCTTTCCCTGATACTTCCTCTCCCAAATCCGCTTCATCCAGACGTCCTCCGGGGAAATATCCATCCGGGAGTAGCCGAAGAGGGCAACACAGGACGCAACCTTCACGCCTACCCCGTGGACTTCCATCAGAGTCTCCAGTAGTGACTCCGTCTCTTTCTCCTCCAGTGCGGAAAGATCCAAACTCCCTTCCACAACCCTTTCCACGGCATCCTTAACAAAAGGAAGACGATAGCCGAGAGAGCAATGGGAAAGGTCCTTACCGAACAAAGCCTCCGCTTCCGGAAAGAAAGCAATCTCCTCTTCTTCCACCGCACTGTAGACCTTCTCTCCGAACGCACTACAGAGCTTTTCTACGGAACTGCGAATCGCGGGAATAGACTTCCTCTGAGACAAAATAAAGGTAATCAACATCTCAAACGGATCCTGCCGAAGGACGCGTAACCCCCTTCCAAAAGCGATACTCTTCCGGAGAAACATATCTTCCGGATATTTCTTTTCTATTTCCCTATAGTTCCTTTCTATATCAAAGTAGGGACGCCAAAGCTTCTCCCAATCTTCCTCTTCCTTCACATAAAAAGCAAGCTTCTTTTCAGAAACTTGCTTACAGTACAAAAAGGAATGTTTCGTAATAAAGCGGTAAACAGAAGGAGAAATCTTCTTCGGCCGAAAACACTGTCCACTCTCCACAATCTTATCCAGTGCAATTTCTTCCGGAAAAGAGACCTCTCTCCATAAATTAAAATCCATTCTATCCTTTCTTTCTTACTTTCCTCATAAAAAAGAGCTTTATCGAATATAAATGCAGTAAAGCAGAATCGCAAAATGCATTGCCTCAAAGAAAAAAACGGGACAATTTTTCCCGGCTCTCTTACAAAGCAGAAAATAGACTGTAAAGGGCGGACAGAGATAAAAGAAAAGATGTTGAAAATCGTTTATATCTTGTCCTTTCTCCAGTCTCCATCTCCGTCGAATCTCGCTGTCCATAGTATAGGAAACCAGCATTGCCACTACAAAATAAACCAGTAAAGCCGTAATGTACCACGGAAGGATACCCACTTTGGAAAAAAGAACTTTAAAAAACAGCGCTGCCACCGGAGGCAGGAGGCTCAGCATCAGAAGCGGAAAATCCACCTTTTCCTGTCCGAAACGCTCCTCTGGATTCTCTTCTCTCTCCGCTACATCCTCCTTTGCCAGCAATTCCCTCAGCTTCTCCGGCACTTTCCTTCCACAACCGGGACAAACCGTATCTCCTTTTTTAATTTCCGTTTTACAAAACGCACAAATCTTCTTCACCTTAATCCGAATCACCGGTGTCTTGCAAAAAGGACAAATCCGGTCTTCCTCATCAATTTCTCGCCCGCAATGCTTACAAATCATGCTTTCTATCCTTTCGGAAGAGCTCTTTGCTCTTCTATTTTCCTCTTCTACTCTTCTCTTCTATTTGCCTTTTTCACTCCGCTTTTCTACTCTGCTTTTCTTCTTTCTTCTTCTACTCCGCTCTTCTATTCTTCTATAAACTCAGCTGATAAAAAAGGATGGAAAGTACCTTTTCCATCCTCCCTTATAGAAAATATCCTTATTCCTTTTCCTATCCGCAAACGCTTATCTTCTCTTAGACAAAAGACGCAGAATACGAATGAAGATATTGATGATATCCATATAGAGCTGTAACGCCGTAAAGCAGGCATAGCTTGCCGTACTCGGATACTGCTGCCCTCTTGCCCAGTCATAACCCACATAGAGAGAGAAAATGAAAATACCGATTATCGCGAAGATATTCGGATAGAACATTCCCATCAGCATCGTCACAAACTCGGCAATAACCAGTCCGATTAAGGCAATAAAAATCGTTTTTCCCATAGAAAGAAAAGCATTTGGGAAAACCACTGCGGCAACGGTCATCGTAAGCACCACTACCGTTGTCAGCACAGCTGCAAGAAGGATATAATTTGCCGGATAAAGCATCGTTACCATGGAAAGTAAGATGGCAAATGCCAGAATATTCATCCCATAGCCGACTAACGACAAAACATAGTTTCCCTTTGCCGCAATCATTCCGCCTACAAGGCCCAATACCAGAAAGCCGATAGAGAAAACAACCGGATGCACCGAGTAAACCTGCGGCAAAACATAGGGTATCCGTAAAGCAAGAACAAAGGTAATAAGCAGTCCTGCCAAAAGATGTACCCCGATTGCTACATTATAGGCAGAAGGAGACAAGGTTCCTTCCGTAAAAGAGGAAAAGCTGTCTCTGTTTTCTCCCATATCATTCCTATTATACAAATCATTTTGATTATCCATCATCTGAAACTCCCTTCTTTAAAAGTTCTCTTTCATTTTATCATAGACTTCCCTTTTCTGCACTAAAATAATTTTAACTTTTACCTGCGCACTCTACTCCCATGCTTTTTCTCTCTTTTCCAGGGTAAACCAGAAGTCCACGCCCGTCAGAGTATTCTTCACACCGCAGTCCTGATGCAGACTGTCCATAATGGCTTTCACGATACTCAGCCCGAGTCCCGAACCCCCATACGAACGGGTATGCGCCTTATCCACTTTATAGAATTTTTCAAACACATGGGGCAGGTCTTCTTCGGGAATCGCCTTCCCGGTATTCCGTACATGAATTTCAACTTGATTTTTCCCCCGATTTTCCGTATAGACATCAATCTGCTTCGGTTCCTCCACATGATGAATGGCATTTTGCAGATAGTTCATCAGCACTTCTTCCACCTTGAATTCATCTCCCCAAAGATAGAGATCCTCGGGTACATCTATCTCCAGTTGAATGCCTTCCTGCTTGAGAAGAATATCCATATTGCTGAGTACACCCCGAAGGAGCTTACTAAAATCCAGAATCGTAAAATCCGGAAGATCCTTCCCCTGTTCAATGGCGGAAAGATTCATCAAATCCTTGACCATGTGATTCATCCGCTTCGCCTCATCCAAGATGACGTTACTGTAATAGGCACGACTCTCTTCCTCTTCACAAAGACCTTCGGAAAGCCCCTCCGCATATCCCATAATCAAAGCAATCGGCGTTTTCAGCTCATGCGACACATTAGCCACAAATTCCTGCCTTCTCTTGTCAATCTGGTTTTTATTCTCAATATCGCTCAAGAGTTCATTGTTCGCATTTTTCAAATCACATATCGTCTCTTCCAGCCTTTCCGAAAGGGTGTTCATCGAATTTCCGAGCGTCCCGATTTCATCTCTGGCATCCCCCTGAAAGCGGGCGGAAAAATCCAGTTTACTCATTTTCAGAGACAAATCCGCAAGTTCCTGAATCGGTTTAGTGACTTCATAGCAGGCAATATTGACAATGACGACCCCGATGGCAAGGGTAATCAAGCCAAGGAAAAGCAAAAAACTGTTAAAAACGGAAATGGCTTCACTGAGGCTGGAAAGCGGCATAGACATGATGAAAGAGGTACTGTTGTCGGAGAAGTAGCCCCAGGATTCCATATATCCTCCGTCATCTCCCTTGTTTTTCGTCTTGACGATGGTATAGTTATCGCCCCGAAAAAGGACTTTTCTCTTCTCCCCGTCTTTCCCGAGGATATACGAGGAAAGCCGTTTCAAAAGCGCATCGGAATTTGCAGAGGACGTATAGGAAAGCGAGCTGTTGTTGTCCATCAGAATGACGGAGATATTTTCCATTTCCGTGAGACGGGCAATGTAGCGCATCGCCGGCGTGGCATCACTGTCATCCGTCCATTCCTCGCTGGGGAAGGAATCCGCGAAACTCTTTCCGCTCTCCAAATACCGGTTCATCTCTATATAGGCAGTTCGAAGTACCGTTTCCTTCCGCTTTTCATAGAAGCCTTCCAGGAAAAAGCTGTCTCCGACCCACATCAAAACCAGGAGGCAGAAAAAAACACCGGCAAAGAGCAAAGAAAACTTCTTTCTTAAATACTGTTTTTTCATGACTACTCTACCTCAAACTTATACCCCATACCCCAAACCGTCTTGATATAGTCCCCCTTATCCATCAGTTTTGCTCTCAGTTTCTTCACATGTGTATCAATGGTACGCGCATCGCCGAAATAATCATAGTTCCACACATTATTCAGGATTTTCTCACGGGAGAGTGCAATGCCTCTATTTTCAATAAAATAATGCAGGAGTTCATACTCTTTGAAACTCAGGTCAATCTCTTTCCCGTCCACAGTCACACTGTGTGCAGACTCATCCATGCGAATCCCGCCCACCTCCAATACTTCTTCTTTCTGTGCCCCGGTGCGGCGAAGCAAGGCTTCCACCCTGGCTACCAGAATCTTCGGAGAAAAAGGCTTCGCAATATATTCATCCGCTCCATAGTCGAAACCGCGGAGCTCATCGCTTTCCTCAGACCGTGCCGTCAGCATGATGACCGGTACTTTGGAATGCTCACGAATGGTCTTCAAAACCTCCCAGCCATCCATCTTCGGCATCATCACATCCAAAATAACGAGTGCAATATCCTTCTTCCGGAAGAAAATATCGATAGCCTCTTCCCCATCCGCTGCGAGTAAGACTTCATAGTCCTTCATTTTCAAAAAATCCTGTAAGAGCTTCCGCATCCGCTCCTCATCATCCACAACTAAAATCTTTAGCTTTTCCATACCGCTCCTCTCCTAGCTTCCGTCCAAAAGTTCTCCGATGAACCTGGACGGATGCACCTTCTTACTGTAGCGCTCTTTTGTGACGTAGATGTGAATCCCGAGTCTTGCCCTTGTAAAGGCAACATAAAAGCTCCGCCGTTCCTCTTCCAGTTCTTCTTCCTTCTTCGCTCTTCCATCCGGAATGACTCCCTCTACACAATCCGGTAAAAAGACTTCATCAAACTCCAGTCCTTTGGCACTGTGATAGGTCATAAAACGAATGCCTTCTTCCCTCTCTTCTCTTCGCCTTTCCAAGGCTCTTCGGTTAAATTCCGTTACAAAGCGAAAAAAAGACGCCCGATCTTTATAATTCGCCGCCATCTCCGTGATTTCTTCCAGGATGTCCCACCATTCCGTAAAATCTCTGTTTTTCTTTTTGGCAAATTCCTCCAAATACCGCTCATACCCTATTTCTTTTCGGATATACAGAAGATCATCCCGGGGAGACAGACCGGAAAGGGCGGACAGTTCTTTTTCCAGACGTTCTACCTCCACTTGTTCTCTCTTGCTCTTCGCAGCACTCTTTAAATCCCGCAGA
>JABZIV010000037.1 GCA_015258095.1 Lachnospiraceae bacterium | reverse complement strand
GAGAGAAAAAGTTACAGTGTATATTCAGTTTTAAAAATACGGTCGATGCGTTAGAAATGGAAAAAATAGGAGAGAAGAGAAAGCTTTCAGGGCGCCTTATTCCTTTGCCTTCCATCATTTCTGCGGGCTGTGGCCTTGCATGGACAACGGAACCGGAGAATAAAGAGCAAACGCTTTCCGTGCTGAAAGAAGAAGGCTTAGAGCCTTCTTCCGTGCATGACATCGTATTTTAGTTTGCAAGATAGAGCGAAAAGAGATAATCCGCTTTACGAAAAACGAGTATCGTGTGCACAATGCGCGATACTCGTTTTTTGTTCTAAACCAGTGGCGCAGGGAAAGTCTATGCTATCTTGTCAGAAACGCAGTTTTCTGTTTTCTTCCCGAGTTTCTTCCACGGTTCATTATGAAGTATAATGTGTTTATTTTGAAGTGGAATGATGTTTGACAGTGAAATTGAGCTATGCTATGATTTAGCTTATTCTGGAGGTGGATAGGTACCTGGTGAGCCTCCTGGTCTTCAAAACCAGTGTTGGGCGCGTAGAGCGTCCTAGGTGAGTTCGATTCTCACACGCCTTCGCCAAATATTCCGGTGTCTACCGTTGAAGAGCCGCTCAAGGGAGCGGCTTTTTTGTTCTTTCCGTTTTCTTTCAAGAGGAAAAAGGAAGAGTAGACGAAAGTTCCGGCTTTTGTTACTATGCTGTGGAAGCAATAGGTGAATAGGGAAAGCAATAGACGAATAGGGGAAGCTATGAGAATACTCAGTATTTTGGCGCAAAAACCGAGCAGTACCGGTTCGGGAATTTATCTCACGGAACTCTTACGGAATTTTCATTTGATGGAGGAAGAGCAGGCGGTTGTTTTCGGCCTTGCGAGTGGGGAGGAGCTCCCCGTGTTTTCCGGAGTGAAGAGCTATCCTGTATGGTATGAATCGGAGAACTTGCCTTTTCCGGTTTTAGGTATGAGCGATGAAATGCCTTATAAGAGTACCCGCTATAAGGATTTGACGGAGTCGATGCTAGAGCAGTTTCGTACCGCTTTCCTGACTGCCTGTCGAAAGGCGGTAGAAGAATTTCAGCCGGATCTCCTTCTTTGCCATCATCTCTATTTGCTGACGGCGATGGTGAGAGAGGCCTTTCCGGATAAAATGATTTATGGCTTTTGTCACAACACGGATCTTCGGCAGATGGAGAAGCACGGTTTGTGTCGAGACTATATCATAAAAAAGATGCAGGCGTTGAACCGGATTTATACCCCGAAAGAAGCGCAGAAAGAAGCGGTTATCAGAATCTATGGCGTAGATCCTGCGCGTATTTTTAATATTGCGATTGGCTACAATGCGGAACGCTTCCATCTACCAAAAAAAGAACAGTTCTTTCGGGACGGGATTCCCAGAAGGACGGAAATTCTCCTTCCGAATGGGGAGAAAGTAGAGAAGGGGGAAAGTACGGATCTTCTTTTTGCCGGAAAATTGGGAGAGAAGAAAGGTATTTTTTCGCTTCTTCGCGCAGCGGGAAAGCTTGCGGGAGAGGGGAGGAAGATTCGTCTTTTTTTAGCGGGGGATAACGGAAATCAGAAGGAGAAAGAGGCGGTATATGCCCTTGCCGAGTCCGCTACTTACCCAATCTACTTTTTAGGGCGTTTAGAGCAGGAAGTGCTTGCTGGGTTTTATCAGTTTTCCGATATTTTTGTGCTGCCTTCCTTTTTTGATGCCGTGCCGTTAACGGCACTGGAAGCGCTTGCCTCCGGAAACAAGGTGGTTCTGAGTACTTTGGATGGGCTGGAAGCGTTCTTTCGGGAGCATTGCCCCACTGCCCCGGTTTTTTTTGCGGAACTGCCGAAGATGGTCCACCAGGACGAAATGCGAAAAGAGGATATTCCCTTTTTTGAGGAGAATATTCAAAATGCTATTTTATCCGCGATGGAATATCCCTATCAGAAAATGGCGGATGTTTCTTCGCTCTCATGGGGGTCTCTTTGTCACAAAATAGTAGATAATACAGCGCTTTAATATTATTTATTATCTTCAATGTTGATTAAATAATTCTTTTTATTGACTTTTTCTATTAAAAAAGTAAAATTGTATAGGTAGATGAAATAAGTGGGGAGGTGGTTTTCTACGCCTTCCCTTATCTTTTAGTAAGGGGGTAAAATGAGCGAGATCAAGTTGACATCCATGACGAAACTATCCGGTTGAGCGGCCAAAATAGGTCCAAAGACCCTTGCTCAGGTAGTGAGTAAGTTACCCAAATTTGATGCGGACCCGAATGTCCTTGTCGGGCTGGAGACGGCGGATGATGCAGCCGTATACCGCTTGACGGATGATTTGGCGATGATTCAAACGGTGGATTTTTTTACACCAATAGTGGATGACCCCTATATGTTTGGACAGGTTGCTGCTGCAAATGCACTTTCCGACGTCTATGCAATGGGAGGAATTCCAAAGCTTGCTTTAAATATTGTCGGTTTTCCCAATTGTTTATCACCGGATATCCTGTCGGAGATTATGAAAGGCGGAGCGGATAAGGTAAAGGAAGCAGGTGCGATTCTGATTGGCGGACATTCCATTCAGAACGATGAACCTTTTTACGGACTATGTGTTTCGGGTCTGGTGAACCCGAAGAAAGTACAGAAGAATTACGGTGCGCTTCCCGGGGATGTTCTTCTTCTTACGAAGCAGATTGGCACGGGAATCATCAATACCGCAGCGAAGGCTTCTCTTGCGGATGATAAAGCGCTTAAAGAAGCAACGACGGTCATGAGCAGTCTGAACCGGAAGGCGAAAGAAGTGATGGATCATTTTACGGTCCATGCTTGTACGGATATTACCGGTTTTGGGCTGATAGGACACGGGTTGGAGATGGCGGAAGCCAGTAAAGTTCGTTTTCACCTCCATTCCCAAAAAATCCCCTATATTCCGGAGAGTAGAGAATATGCCGAGATGGGATTGATACCGCAGGGGGCTTATGAGAATCGGAAGTATCAGGCGGAGAAGGTAGCGTTTCACGCAGTAGACACGGCGATGCAGGATATTCTCTTTGACCCGCAGTCCTCGGGCGGTCTTCTATACAGTATCCCGAAAGAAGAGAAGGATGCCGCCATGGAGGCACTTTTGAAGGCGGATCTCCCCACAAAGGTATCCTGTATCGGAGAAGTCGGAGAGGCGGACGAGCCTTCTATGAAATATATCGTTGTAGACTAAGGGAAATGTGGCTTGTGCACTGTATTACGAATTTAAATGTATGACACAACAAAAGGAGAGACAGCATGAATATAAAACAACTGGAAGCATTTGTTCGTATTGTGAAGAATAAGAGTTTTTCACAGACTGCAAAGGAGTTGTATCTTACACAACCGACTGTCAGTTCTTATATCAGCAGTCTGGAAGAGGACTTGGGTGTACAGCTTTTTACCAGAACGACGAAAGAAGTGCGAACAACAGAAGAGGGAGAGAAGATTTATCTCTATGCGAAGGATATTGTGAATCTTTCCCATAAAATCTTAGGGACGTTCAAAGAAGAGCAAAAAGAGGATATCAATGAAATTGTGATTTCTTCTTCTTCCATTCCGGGACAGTACCTCTTACCCGGTATGCTAGCTAATTTTAGTAAACGCTACCCCAGTACCGAATTTCGCATCAATGAGACGGATAGTAAGGGGGCTGTGACGGATGTGGCGGAGCACAAAGCGGATATCGGATTTTGCGGGACGATTGTGCCGAAAATGGCCTGTACTTTTCTTCCTTTTTATGAAGATGAGCTCATTCTGGTTACACCCAACACGGAATTTTACCAAAAGATGCAGGAAAATCATGATTTGAGCTTTCTCTCCAATGCGGACTTTGTTATGCGGGAACATGGTTCCGGGACAAAGCAGGAAGCGCTCAAGATTCTCTCCCAGAGCGGCATTAATCTGGATAATATGAAGGTGGTTGCCCGTTTTGCCAATACGGGTGCCATTCTGCTTTCTGTTCAAGAAGGAATCGGTGTTGCTATTGTATCGAAGCTCGCCGCCCGCTCCGAGATTAAGAATAAAGAAGTTCTGTCTTTTTCCCTACAGGAGGGCGGTTATTTTAGAAAAATATACATGGTAAGTAATTCCAACTATCCTCTCAGTAAGAGAGCAAAGCTCTTTATGCAGATGATTCAAAATCATGTAGAGAAAAGAAAGATTTTGTAGAGAGAAAGAGATGCAGGCGGTATGAAACAGAATTATAAACTTCTCCTTTCTTATGACGGTTCCCGTTATTACGGATTTGAACGGCAGAAAGAGCAGGACTTGACCATTCAGGGGAAACTGGAAGCGGTCTTAACAGCGATGCCTCGGAATACAAGGGAAGAAGTAGAAACTTTTTCCGCCGGAAGGACGGATGCAGGCGTGCACGCCAGAGGGATGTGCTGCCATGTTTTCTTAGATACGGCACTCAGTGAGGAAGAGATTCGACAGTACTGTAACCGGTATTTACCGGAAGATATCGCCGTGAATTCCGTGAAAAAGGCGAGTGAACGCTTTCATGCGAGATACCTTGCAACGGGCAAGGTGTATCGATATTCCTGTTATGTCGGTGAAGGGAAAGACGTTTTTGAACGGAAGTATCTCTATTTTTTAGAGAAGGTACCGGATGTGGAACGGATGAAGAAAGCGGCGGAAGCTTTGATCGGAGAGAAGGATTTCAAGTCTTTTTGCGGTAATCCCAAAATGAAGAAGTCTACCGTGCGGAAAATTTTTAATATTGAAATCACAAAGAACGGCAATATTCTTCGTTTTTATTTCCACGGCAGCGGCTTTTTGCAATATCAGATTCGCATTATGGTGGGAACGCTTTTGGAAGTGGGACTTGGAAAAAGAGAAGTAGAAGAAATGGAAGAAATTCTGGCAAAGAAGGACAGAAAGAAAGCAGGCTTTACGGCTCCTGCCAAAGGGCTTTGTCTTATGAAAGTGGAGTACAATTAATCGGTTTTTAAAAGCAGAAAGTGAGTTTTTCTTGAAGAAGCAAGTTTTAGTATCCTTATCAATTTCTTTATTGGCGGTCGTATCGCTTCTCCTTTTGGTTTTAACCTTTATGGAAGGGCGATTCTTTCCGGGAACAAGGGTGAACGGGGTAGATTTATCCCTCATGAAAAGAGAAGAGGCGGAAAAATATTTTTCTAACTGGAAGACAGACTCCTTCTCTTTGGAATTAATGGATAAAGGGGGCAGTGTTGCCACACTACACGGAAAGGATATCGGCCTCTTTTATCAGGCGGATTTTTCTTCCATTCCGAAACCGGATTCCTTCTTGATGCTCTTTTCTATGGGAAAGAAGAAGGACTACCCTTTACAGGGAAGCCTCCATTATGATGAAGCGGCATTGCGGCAATTTGCAGAGCAATATGCTCGGACGCACAGTACGGAGGATTTGCCCAGAGCAAATTTTGTCACGGCCTACGTTCCCGGTGCCGGATATCTTCTCGGGAAAGGCAGAGATGGAGGAAAGATTCAGGAAGAGGCATTACTGCGGGCACTGGAAAAAGCGATAGGGGAAAATGTTTCTTTTCTGGATATAGAGAGAGCCGGCCTGTATGAAAGTGCAGAGAATGCGGAAGATTTGCAGAGACAGGTAGAAGAAAAGAATGCCGGCTTATCCGGTATTGTTCGTTATAATTTCTCCGGAGAAGTCATTGAATTGAACAGTGACACGACTGTGTCCTGGATGACAGAAGACGGAAGAGAGATTGATAAAAACCGCTTGAAGGCGTATGTCAGGGCTTTAAAACAATTCACGGACAGCAGCGGAACGGAACGAAGTTTTCAGACGGAAGACGGAAGAGTACTCCTTTTACGCGGAAAGTACGGCTTTTCTCTATCGGAAAAGAAAGAAGGGAAGAAGCTTACGGAGAATTTGCTTCGGAAGGAGAATGTTTTTCGTGATGCGGAATATGATATGATTGCGCCTATGCGCGGGGCGGACGATATCGGAAACACGTATGTAGAGGTGGATATCGGAAGACAGAAGATTTTTTATTTTGAAAACGGCGTTTTGCAGCTGAGTTCAGACTGCGTGACGGGAAATCTGGCTAGACATAGCGGCACGCCGGACGGAATCTATGCTCTGAGTTATAAGGCAAGGAACGCAACCTTAAAAGGGGCGGATTATGAAACAAAAGTCAATTACTGGATGCCTTTCAATCGGGGAATCGGTTTTCATGATGCACTTTGGAGAAATCGTTTCGGAGGCACCATTTATCAAAGAGCGGGTTCTCACGGCTGTATTAATTTGCCTTTTCGCAGTGCGGAAAGTTTGTATCAGAAAGTGTATCAGGGCATGCCGGTGATTTGTCATAATTAAGGAGGCGTTGTGGAAGAAATACAGGAAGTGCAGGAAGAAAAAAAGTCATACGGGAAGAAAAAAAGAGGGCCTCTGTCTCTTTTTCTTCTGCTTCTTCCCCTTCTTTTTACCATACTTGCTTTTACGCTTGTCTATCGCTATGGGAAGAAAGTGATTCAGGAAAGAGAAGCGAATAATGCTTTATTGGCAAAAAACGGCGGAGCTTTTTTTGAAAAACAAGCGCTTGCTTCCTCTTCCGAGATAAAAGACAAAGAAAAGGAAGAGTTGCATATTCTACTTCTATCGGATGGTCTATTCCGTAAAGATGCTCCTTTTCTTACTGTCTTACAGGAGAAGGCGGAGAAAGAACTGCACAAAAAAATCCAATTTGAAGATGCCGGACTCCCGGAGAATGCCACGGCGCTTTCCGCCTATCTTTATCTTATGGAAAGGCAAGAAAAGGAGAAGTTTGACCTCGTTCTTTTTTCTTTTGGCGAGCAGGATGATCCCTACACTTTTCCCTATTATTATGAACTTTTATTAAAGACCTTGGTGGAAAAATATCCGGATACGGCGCTCCTTCCGGTGATTTCTTATCAGGCGCTTCTTCCTGATGGACACAGCAAAGACAATGCGATGCTTGTGCAGAATCTCTGTTACCGTTATGGTATTGAAGCGTTGAATCTTGCACAGGTTTTAGCGGAGGAGGAGCAGGATCCGGGCGCGGTTCTTGGAGAGGAAGATACTTTTTCTCGTTTCGAAAAGAAGTATTTTAGTTCTGCGCTTCTTTCTGCGATGGAAAATGCAAAGCCCGGAACGGAAGGCAGTCATGTGAATCCTATCCTGGATGGAGAAAGGGAATGCATTCCTCTTCCCAAATCGCTTTGGAAAGAGGCAGGAAGTACCACCCTTCTTCTTTCCGAGGAAGAGCTGGAAAAACTTTCTTTGAAAGGACGCCACGGAATGTTTGCCTTGTCCTCCGTTTTCCATGAGGGAGAGAATCAGGGGACAGTTTATGTGGATGGGATACCCGAAGCTTACTATAGTTTAAGCGGGAAAGCCTATCTTGGCATTCTAACGGGGGATGTCATGCTAAGAAAAGAGCTGATTCTGCAATTTTCGAGCGAAGAGGAGAAGAACAATTTTAAGGCACTGTATTTTCTGTCTCCGATACCGCTGGAGAAGGGAATGAAGAACGGACAGGTTCTTCCGCATCCCGAGATCCAAGCAGTACAAGGGGAAGATACAGCTGAAGAAAGCAGTGCGCAAAATCAGGCATCGTCTTCAGAAAATCCGGAAGCGGATGCGACGGTTTTACCGGATGGAGAAGGACCTTCTTCCGAAGGCGGTGAGAATGTACGATAAGGAGATTCGGGAATCTCTGTTCTTCTTCTTGGAGGAAGTGTACGGCAAGTGCCGTATTATCGAGGAGAAGGTCATCGGTAAGGCGAGAGCGGATTCCCTTCTGGTTACAGAAGAAGCATTTATCGGTGTAGAGATCAAGTCAGACCATGATAGTTATCAAAGGCTTCGTGCACAGGTGGAGAACTATGATATTTTTTTTGATTACAATATCCTGGTTGTAGGAACGAAACACGCCGGAAGCGCATGGGAACATGTCCCTTCCTATTGGGGAATCATTACGGTAGAAGAGGTGGACGGAAAGGCGGATTTTTATTTTTTAAGGAGAGAAAAGAGAAATCCCAAGCGAGACCTTATAAAAAAAGGGTCTTTGCTTTGGAAAGAGGAACTCATTCGCTTACTGGAGGAGAACGGATTTCCCCTTTATAAACAAAAATCCAAGAAATTCCAGTTTTCCTATCTCCTGTCCCATTTGCCGGAAGAACAGTTGGAAAGAGCCATGGCGGATTGTCTCCTTGAGCGGGAATATCCGGAAGAAAAGAAGATTCCTTTCCTAAAAAGACGGAAGAGAAAAAGAAGAATGTTAGCGAAGTTAAGGGTTAGTCATATCATTCGGAAAAGGAAGTCAAAGTGAGGGGGAGCGTTGCATTCCCCCTTTCTTTTTTGTATAGTTAGGAAGAAAATTTTGTGATGGGAGAAGGAGCATAGGATGGCAGTAGAAGAGATAAAAGAGAAGTTGCAGCAGAAGTTCGGGGAACTTTTCGGGGACACGGAAGGAACCCGGTTTTTCTTTGCACCCGGTAGAGTCAACCTCATAGGAGAACATACGGATTATAACGGAGGGCATGTTTTCCCCTGCGCCCTTTCCATGGGGACGTATGCAGTGGTTAGGAAGAGAGAAGATTCCCTCTTTCATTTCTATTCTTTAAATGTGGAGAATACAGGCATTATTACGGCAGAAGAGGATAGTTTTACGCCGCTTCAGGACAAAGAGTGGGCAAGCTATCTGAAAGGGGTGATTTGGGCTTTCCGAAAGAAAGGGATGGAGATTCTGAAGGGGCTGGATATGGTACTTTACGGGGATATTCCGAACGGTTCCGGGCTCTCTTCCTCCGCTTCACTCGAAGTACTGATGGGAACGATTTTGAAAGAACTCTATGCACTTCCCGTGACGGGACCGGAAATCGCTTTGATCGGGCAGTATAGCGAGAATCATTATAATGGAATGAATTGCGGCATCATGGATCAGTTTGCGTCCGCTATGGGAAAGAAAGACCATGCGATTTTCCTGGATACGGCGAGTCTGGAATATAGCTATGCTCCCCTTGTTCTTTCGGATATTGCTCTCCTCATTACGAATACAAATAAGAAGCATAAACTGATCGGATCCGCATACAATGACAGAAGAAGAGAATCGGAAGAAGCGCTTCATATTTTACAGCGGTATACAGAAATCAAAAGCCTTGGAGAACTTTCCGATGAGGCGTTTTTCCGCTTGGAAGAGAAAATCGAAGATCCGATTCTTCGGAAGAGGGCAAAGCACGCCGTACTGGAAAACAATCGGACGATAGAAGGGAAGAAAGCGCTGGAAGAAGGGGATTATCGCGCCTTCGGGAAGCTCATGAATCTGTCTCATCTTTCGTTACGGGATGATTTTGAAGTATCTTGTGTGGAACTGGATACGCTCTGTGAAGAAGCATGGAAGCTGCCTTATGTACTGGGCTCCCGTATGACCGGCGGCGGATTCGGCGGATGCACGGTTTCTCTTGTGGAACGAAACCGAATCGAAGACTTTAAAAAAGTAATTTCAGAAGCCTATGAAAAGAAAATTGCTTATCCTTGCAGTTTTTATGAACCGGGTATCTCTTGCGGACCGAGGGAACTTTAGTTTGTGAAAATCCGATTATGGACGATAATTTAGAAGCCGGAGATAAAAAACGTAGGATAGAAGTCTACGGAATAGAAGAAAAGATAGGATAGAAGCTTACGGAATAGAAAAACATAATGAGAGGGGTACGAAATGAAGATTTTAGTTTCAGGAGCTGCCGGATACATCGGATCACATACCGTGATTTCACTCTTGGAAAACGGATATGAAGTGGTCGGATTTGATAATTTTTATAATTCCAGTCCCAAGGCCGTTCAGAGAGTGAAGGAGATCAGCGGAAAGGATTTCCCGTTTTATGAAGCGGATATGTTGGATAAAGAAGCGCTTCATCGGATTTTTAAAGCACATCCGGATATTTATGCCGTGATTCATTTTGCCGGATTAAAGGCTGTAGGGGAGTCTGTTCAGAAACCGATTCTCTATTACCATGACAATCTGACGGGAACTTTAAATCTTGTACAGGTGATGGAAGAGGCAGGATGTCGTAACATCATCTTTTCTTCCTCCGCAACGGTTTATGGAGATCCGAAAGAAATTCCGATTACCGAGAATTGTCCGAAAGGAATCTGTACGAACCCCTACGGATGGACAAAATGGATGCAGGAACAGATGCTGATCGATTTACAGAAGGCGAGTCCGGAGTGGAATGTGATTCTTCTGCGTTACTTTAATCCGATTGGAGCCCATCACTCCGGAAAAATCGGAGAGGATCCGAAAGGCATTCCGAATAACCTATTGCCTTATGTGGCAAAGGTGGCGTCCGGTGCCTTGGAAAAAGTGCATGTTTACGGCAATGATTATGATACGAAAGACGGTACGGGGGTCAGAGACTATATCCATGTTGTTGACCTTGCAAACGGTCATGTAAAGGCAGTGGAAAGATTGGAGAAAAAGGATGGCGTATTTATCTGTAACTTAGGTACGGGAAAAGGCTATTCCGTTTTAGAAATCATCCATGCTTTTGAGAAGGCCTGCGGGAAGCCCCTTCCCTATGTGATAGATGGAAGAAGAGCCGGGGATATTGCCACTTGTTACTCCAGCCCGGAGAAGGCGGAGAGGGAGCTGCATTGGAAGGCGGAGAGAGGAATTGAAGAAATGTGTGCGGATGCATGGCGCTGGCAGTCCCAAAATCCGAACGGATATCAGGAGTAGATTGCATGGATATATCTTCGCGGTCGGGTTGGAAGGAGAACGTTTGCTTTTTTGGAAAGCGGCAAAGGGAAGCGAAAACAGAGTGAAGCAGTGGAGTGTGCGATAGAGATGGAAGAAGTTTTGTTGCGCTTTGTGGCGTATGGAGCGGTTTCCGGACTAATCCGGGAAGAGGACTATGTTTATATCTATAACAGCCTGGCAGGGCTTCTACAGTATGAGCCGAAGGAGTATAGAGAAGAGGCCGTTCAAGAGAAGATAAAGGAAATTATGGATATCGGGGTGGAGTCCGGAGAAGTGTTAGAGAAGCTTCTTTCAGAAATTCTGGATTTTGCTCTGCTAAAGGGAATCATAGAGGATAATAGCAATATCACGCGGGATCTCTTTGATACGCGTGTAATGGGCATTCTTACTGACAGACCGTCTTCCGTTCAGAATCGGTTTTGTTCTCTTTATCGGCATTCCCCAAAGGAGGCTACAGACTTTTTTTATAAGTTTAGTCAGGACAGTGACTATATCCGCCGTTACCGTATTAAGAAAGATATTCGGTATACAGTGGAAAGTCCTTATGGAGAACTGGACATTAGTATCAATTTAAGTAAACCGGAAAAAGATCCGAAGAAGATAGCGCTACTGGGGAAGACTGTTTCTCATTCGTACCCGTCCTGTATGCTATGTAAGGAGAGTGTGGGATACTTTGGAAGATTGGATTTTCCGGCAAGAGAGAACCATAGAGTTATTCCGCTGACCCTTGCCGATGAACCGTTTTATTTTCAGTATTCTCCTTATGTGTATTATCCTGAGCACTGCATCGTGTTTCATAAGGAACATCGGCCGATGAAGATTGATGAGACGGTTTTTCGTAAGCTCTGTTCTTTTCTTACGCAGTTTCCCCATTATTTTATCGGCTCCAATGCGGATTTACCGATTGTTGGCGGCTCCATCCTCTCTCACGAGCATTTTCAGGGAGGACGGTATGTTTTTCCGATGGAGAAGGCGGGAGAGCGAGAAGCCTTTTCCTTACAGCGTTTTTCCGGCATTCATTTTTCTATTGTGAATTGGCCGATGTCCGTTATCCGACTGAGAGGAAAAGATGCGGAAGACTGTTCTTCGGCGGCAAGTTTTATCCTAAGCCGTTTTAGAGCCTATAATGATAAAGCACTGGGGATTCTTTCTCATACGGGAGAGACCTTGCACAATACGATTACACCGATTGCCAGAATGCGGGATGGACTGTATGAAATGGACCTCGTGCTCCGCAATAATCGAACGACTGAGGAGCATCCTCTTGGCGTTTTCCACCCGCATGAGGAGTGGCACAATATCAAGAAAGAAAATATCGGTTTGATTGAAGTCATGGGACTCGCGGTTCTGCCTTCGAGATTAGAGGGGGAGTTATCCGCCCTGGGGGACGCAATCGTAAAAAAGGAAGATATCTCGAAGCATCCTGTTCTGATGAAGCATTTTGCTTTTTCGGAAGAAATCAAACGAAAGTATTCCTCTATCACGAAGGAAAATATCCGCGAGATTTTACAGAAAGAAGTGGGAAGGGTTTTCCTGGAAGTTCTTCGGGATGCCGGCATATTTAAAGATACGGAAGAAGGCCGAGAAGGATTTCGGCGTTTTGTACAGTCACTGGAGAGAGAAGCATAAAAAGGAGAAAAATGGCAAAGAGTTACAATGCAGACAGTATTACCGTCCTGGAAGGGCTGGAGGCCGTGCGGCGAAGACCGGGGATGTATATCGGTTCTATCGGAAATAGGGGACTTAACCATTTAATTTATGAAATTCTCGATAATTCGGTGGATGAGCATCTTGCCGGTTACGGTACGGAGATTTATGTGACCTTGCATAAAGACGGTTCCTGCACCGTGCGGGACAAAGGCAGAGGCATTCCGGTGGATCGTCATCAAAAAGGTGTCTCAGCGGAGCGAATTGTCATGACGACCCTTCATGCGGGAGGAAAATTTGACCATTCTTCCTATAAGACTTCGGGGGGATTACATGGAGTAGGCTCATCCGTAGTGAATGCTTTGTCCAGCTATATGCGTGTGCGTGTTTTTAAAGATGGAAAAATTTACGAAGATGAGTACGCAAGAGGAGTCCCGATAAAAGAGTTGGAAGACGGCCTTCTTCCGGTTGTCGGGAAGAGCAAAGAGAGTGGAACGGAAACCACTTTTATTCCGGATGACAGCATTTTTGAAAAAACACGGTTTAAAGAAGATTGGTTGGAATCCCGTCTGCATGAGACGGCGTATCTGAACCCGAACCTGCATCTCTATTTTACGGATGAGAGAGGGGAGGAGCCGGTACATATAGAGTATTATGAGCCGCATGGAATCGTTTCTTTCGTTGAAGAACTGGTGAAAGACGCGGAAAAAGCGGTTACGCCGGTAATTTACTTCAAAGGAAAAAGCGAGAAAACAGAATTGGAGTGTGCATTCCAGTTTACGGATAGCTTTGAAGAGAATATTTTAGGATTTTGTAATGGCATCTATACCGTTGAAGGGGGAACCCACATTGTCGGTTTTAAGTCAAAATTCCTGCAACTGGTCAACGGATACGCGAGACAACTGGGCGTACTGAAGGAGAAGGATGCAAACTTCACCGGAGCGGACAGCCGAAACGGAATGGTTATGGTTCTTTCCGTGAAATTTCCGGAACCGGTGTTTGAAGGGCAGACGAAGACGAAACTGGCTTCTTTAGAGGCAGCCAAAGAGGTTTCCCAGATTACGGGAGAAGAACTGGAGCGATACTTCGACCGCAATGTGGAAGTTATCAAAGAGATTCTTCATTGCGCGGAGAAGTCTGCCAAGATCCGAAGGCAGGAGGAGAAAGCAAAGGTCAATCTGCTTTCCAAGTCCAAGTACAGTTTCGATTCCAACGGGAAACTCGCGAACTGCATTTCGAAGAATGCGGAGGAATGCGAGATTTTTATTGTGGAGGGAGACAGTGCAGGCGGTTCCGCGAAGACCTCCCGGAATCGGCATACACAGGCAATTCTTCCTTTGCGGGGAAAGATTTTAAATGTGGAGAAGGCTTCCATGGATAAGGTTCTGGCCAATGCCGAGATCAAGACCATGATTAATGCTTTCGGCTGCGGATTTTCAGAAGGTTACGGAAACGATTTTGATATTTCCAAGCTGCGTTATCATAAAATTATCCTGATGACGGATGCCGATGTTGACGGAAGTCATATCGATACCTTGCTGCTCACCTTCTTTTATCGTTTTATGCCGGAGTTGATACAGGAAGGACATATTTATGTATCGATGCCTCCTCTCTATCTTGTGACGCCGGTGAAGAAGACGGAAAAACCGATTTATCTCTATGATGAAAAAGCGTTGAGTGAATATCAGAAGAAGCACGGAAGCGAGGGGTACGACCTGAAACGGTTCAAGGGACTGGGAGAGATGAACCCGAAGGAACTTTGGGAGACTTCGCTCAATCCGGAAAATCGAGTTTTAAAGCGTGTAGAAATTGAGGATGCGAAACTTGCTTCCAGAGTAACAACGATGCTCATGGGAACGGAAGTCGGCCCCAGAAGAGAGTTTATTTTTAATCATGCGAACGAAGCGGAAATCGATACGTAGAAAGAAATTGGGATAGTAAAGGATAACTATGGCAGAGCAAATTTTAAGCACGGAATTTTCTGAGGAGATGCAGAAGTCCTATCTGGACTATTCAATGAGTGTCATTACAAGCAGAGCGGTGCCGGATATTCGAGACGGCTTAAAGCCGGTACAGAGAAGAGTCCTTTTCGATATGGGAGAACTACGGGTTTTTCACGATCGACCGACCCTAAAGTCTGCAAGAATCTGCGGAGATACCATGGGAAAGTATCATCCGCACGGAGACAGTTCCATCTACGAAACCCTTGTTGTTTTGGCACAAGGCTTCAAGCGGATGCAGGCATTGGTGGAAGGACAGGGAAATTTCGGCTCTATTGAAGGGGACTCCGCTGCGGCTCCCCGTTACACTGAGGCGAGGCTGGAAGCATTTACGGAGAAAACGATGCTGGAGGACCTTTCCCTTTCTGTTCCGTTTCAGCCGAATTATGATGGAAAGCTTCTTGAACCGGTCGTTCTTCCGGCAAAACTTCCGTATTTTCTTTTAAACGGGTCGGAAGGGATTGCGGTAGGCATGACGACCTCGACGCCCTCTCATAACCTTAAGGAACTTATTGACCTGATTCTTGCTTATATGAAGAATCCGGAAATGCGTCTGAAAGAGATGCTGGAAATCATGAAAGGCCCCGATTTTCCTACGGGCGGCTTTATTGCCAACAAAGATGATTTGGCGGAAATTTATGCTACCGGGCAGGGAAAACTCCGTCTTCGGGGAAAGCTCGTCTTTGAGAAAAAAGAAGGGAAGAGCGATAAGGATAAGTTGGTTGTCACGGAAATTCCGTACACGATGATTGGGGCAGGCATCAGCAAGTTTATGCAGGATGTGGCGCAACTCTGTGACGAAAAGAAAATTACGGATATTACGGATATTTCGAATCAGTCGGGAGAACAGGGTATTCGGATTGTTCTGGAACTGAAGAACAATGCGGATGTAGAACGAATCAAGAATATCTTATATAAGAAAACCAAACTGGAAGACAGCTTTCCGGTAAATATGCTTGCCATAGCCAAAGGAAGACCGGAGACCCTTTCGCTAAAGCGTATTTTGGAGGAGTATCTTTCTTTTCAGGAAGAGCGCTTACACAGTAAATTTGGAAAACTCCTGGAAAAAGAAGAAAAAAAGAGGGAAATTGAAGAAGGACTCATCCATGCAGTGGATGTGATTGATGCCATCATTGCTTTGCTTCGTGGAGCAAAGAGCCAAAAAGAAGCCAAGATTGCCCTGATGGAAGGAGACAGCAGTGTTCTCCAGTTAAAGGACAGGGATCTTGTTTTCTTAAAGGATATTGAGCAGTTTTCTTTTACGGAAGTACAGGCACAGGCGATTCTGGATATGCGCCTTTCCAAGTTGATCGGACTGGAAATCCTTTCTTTACAGAAATCCCATCGGGAAACCCTGAAAAATATCAAAAATTATAAGGCCATTCTTTCTTCCAAGACGGTCTTATACCGGCATTTAGAGACGGAACTCACGGAGATTCGTGCAGAATTCGGCAGAGAGCGGAAAACGGCTATTGATAACCTGGAAGAAGCGGTTTATGATGAAAATGCGATTGTGGAGACGGAACTTTTCTTTGTACAGGATCGTTTCGGGTATGGAAAACTTCTGGAACCGCAGGTTTATCAGCGGAATAAGGAAGCCGTTATCGCAGAATATCCTTTCGTTGTTTCCTGCAAAAATACGGATAGACTTCTCTTCTTTACCAGCGAGGGAAACCTGCATCAGGTAAAGGTACTGGATTATCCGATAGCCAAATTTAAAGATAAGGGAATTCCCTTGGATAATCTCAGTCGTTTTTCCTCAGATAAGGAGCAGGTACTTTCTGTTTTTGCAAAGACAGATTTACTGGGAGAGAAGCTTCTCTTTGTTACAAAAAATGCCTTTGGTAAGCAGGTAGAGGGGAAGGAATTTGATACCCAGAATCGTTTAGTGCAGGCAACAAAGCTCGTAGAGGACAGTCTTCTTTCTGTATGTACGGTGAAGGAAGGGGAAGAGCTTGTGCTGGAGTCCGAGGATGCGTACTTCCTTCGTTTCTCTTTGTCGGAGATTCCGATGCAGAAGAAGACGGCAAGAGGAGTATCTCTCATGAGTTTACGAAAAGGAGATAGCTTGAAAGCGGTTTATCTTCTTTCAGAACAAAGTGAAGTGCAAAGAGAGGATAAATCCATCGCTCTTTCCCGCTTGAAGCAGGGAAAGAGGGGAGGCAAAGGAACGAAACGAACTTAGTTTTTAACGGAAAGTTTTTTCGTAAAGACAGCTTTTAAAGAGTGTAGAGTAGGAAAAGAGAAAAGAAAGAGGAAGATATGGATAAGTTTAAAGTAGGTATTTTAGGAGCGACAGGAATGGTTGGACAGCGTTTTATCACGTTGCTGGAGAACCATCCGTGGTTCAGCTTAACAACCCTTGCGGCATCACCCCGTTCTAAGGGAAAGCGATATGAAGAGGCTATCGGCGATCGTTGGAAGCTGGATGTGCCGATGCCGGATTTCGTAAAAGATATGATAGTGAAGGACGTATCGGATATTGATTCGGTGAAAGAAGGATTGGACTTTGTTTTTTCCGCAGTGGATATGAAGAAGGAAGAAATCAAAGCCATTGAAGAAGCTTATGCGAAAGCGGAACTTCCGGTTGTATCCAACAATTCTGCACATCGTTGGACAGAGGATGTTCCGATGGTGGTTCCGGAGATTAATCCTGAACATTATCAGTTAATCGATAGACAGAGAAAGCGTCTCGGCACGAAGAAAGGTTTTATTGCCGTGAAACCCAACTGTTCGATTCAATCTTATACGCCGGCGCTTGCTGCATGGAAAGCGTTCGAGCCGTATCAGGCAGTGGTTTCCACCTATCAGGCCATTAGCGGTGCGGGTAAGAATTTTCAGACCTGGCCGGAGATGGTAGGGAATATTATTCCGTATATCGGAGGAGAAGAGGAAAAGTCGGAGAGAGAACCCTTACGCGTTTTAGGCACTCTCACGGATCATGGTGTACAGTTGAAAGAAGATCTCCTGATCAGTGCGCAGTGTATTCGTGTACCGGTTTTAAACGGGCATACGGCAACCGTGTCCGTGTCTTTTCGAAAGAAGCCCACAAAAGAAGAGTTAATCGAAGCACTGCGGAATTTTAAGGGCTTACCGCAGGAAAAATGCCTTCCCTCTGCGCCGAAGCAGTTTATTCAGTATTTGGAAGAAGAGAATCGTCCTTCGGTGAAGGAAGATGTGAATTTTGAACAGGGCATGGGGATTTCGATCGGAAGACTTCGGGAGGACAGTCTCTTTGATTATAAGTTTGTCGGTTTAAGTCATAATACTTTACGAGGAGCGGCAGGAGGCGGTGTTCTTTCCGCTGAGATGCTTGTTGCATTGAACTATATTACGAAATAGGAGAGTAGGATGCAGGAAAAGAAAGGGCTGGAGAAAGACTTTCTTTTTCCGTGCATCCTCTTTTTATCTCATGGGGGGTTTACCGGAAGGAGCAGGACATGAAGATTGAGACCTTGGGACATTTTGTGGATGGAAGAGAAGTGCATCTTTATACAATGAAGAATAAAAACGGTGTTCAGGCCAGCTTTACGGACCTTGGAGGAGTCTGGCTTTCTCTTCTCTTTCCCAATCGCAGTGGAAAACCCTTAGATCTTCTTCTTTCTGTCGGAGACTGGCAAGATATCATGGAAAACCCCGGGCACATGGGAGAAATTGTAGGACGGAACAGCAATCGCATTGCGGGAGGAAAGTTTCAGATTAACGGAAAAGAGTACCGTCTTTTTCTGAATGACGGGCAAACGAGCAATTGCCATTCCGGTCCGGATTATTACGGAAGAAGACTTTTTCAACTGAAAGACTATAGCGAGAATACGGTGACTTTTGTCCTCTTCTCCAAAGATATGGACCAGGGATTTCCGGGAGATCTCGATTTCACGGTCAGCTATACCTTGACGGAGGAGAATGAGGTACAGATTCGCTATCGGGGAAGAGCAAATAAAG